>JASHQL010000152.1 GCA_030039155.1 Streptosporangiaceae bacterium
CGAGCCGACCGGCAACCTGGACTCCGCGACCACCGACGAGCTGATCGGCCTGCTCGGCGCGCTGCATGCCGATGGCGCGACACTGGTGGTCATCACGCACAACCCGGTGGTGGCGGACGCGGCGGAACGCAGGGTGATCATCCGCGACGGACGGCTGTACGAGGGCGCGGAGGGCGAGCCAGGCGGCCCGCCGGCCGGCGGCCCGCCGCCTGGCGGCCACGAGGAGCAGCCGGGGGAAGTCCATGCGGCATAGGGCCAGGCTGATCGGCACGCCGTCGCGATTGCGGCCGCGCGACCTGGGCAGCGAGACCGTCGCAGGCCTGCTGCAGCGGCCGGGCAGGTCGGCGCTCACGCTGGTCGGCACGATCCTGGGCATCGGCGCGTTCGTCGCCATCGTCGGCCTGTCGCAGACCGCGTCCGGGCAGATCGGCAAGGACTTCAACGTGCTCGACGCCACCCAGGTGACGGTGACCGACCACGGCGCGCAGACCAGCCCGGTGCCGACGCTTGACTTCCCTGCCAACGCCGGCCAGCGGGTCGACAAGATCAAGGGCGTGATCGCGGCCGGCGTGTGGTACACGGTCGCGCTGCCCAAGTCCGGGGTGAGCACCGTGCCGGGTCCAGGCACGTCCGGCTTCCCTGTCATCGCCGCGACGCCGAGCCTGCTGAGGGCCAGCGGCGCGAAGGTCGCGGCCGGCGTGCTGTTCAACCAGTTCCACGAGCAGCACGCGCAGAACGTGGCGGTGCTCAGCGAGACCGCCGCCAGGGAACTCGGCATCGCCAGCCTGGTCAACCAGCCGGCCATCTTCATCGACCAGAAGCCGTTCACCGTGATCGGCATCCTCGGCAGCGACCAGCGGATCCCCTCGCTGAACTTCAGCGTGATCATCCCGGAGAGCACCGCGCTGCGCCTGTGGGGCCTGCCGACCAGCACGAATCCGGCCACCATGCTCATCCACACCAGGCTCGGCGCCGGTCCCGTGGTGGCCAGGCAGGTGCCGGTGGCGCTGTCGCCGAGCGACCCCAAGCTGCTGAAGGCGGCCGCGCCGGTGAATCCCGCGGCGCTGCAGCACACGGTGACCTCGAGCCTCAACACCGTGTTCCTCGCGCTGGCCGGCATCGCGGTCGTGGTCGGCGCTGTCGGCATCGCGAACACCACGCTGGTCGCCGTGCTCGAGCGGGCCGGCGAGATCGGCCTGCGCCGCGCGCTCGGCGCGAGACCCAGGCACATCGCCGTCCAGTTCCTGTCAGAGTCGACGGCGCTCGGCCTGTTCGGCGGGCTGTGCGGCGCCTGCATCGGGGTGGCAGCCACCCTGACGGTGTCCATCGACAAGCACTGGACCGCGCTGATGGACCCGCGGGTGGTGGTGGCCGCGCCGGTGGCCGGGGCGATCATCGGGCTGCTTGCCGGGCTGTACCCGTCGTTGCGCGCGAGCGCGATCGAGCCTGCCGATGCGCTGCGCAGGTAACGGCGTCAGGCGCATGCTCGCGGGGGCCACCGGCCTCGCGCTCGCGGCGCTGCTCGCTGCCTGCGCTGGCGGCCACTCGCCAAGCCACCCGAACTCCAGCGGCAGCAGCGTCACGGCGCGCGGGCCTGGCGGCCAGAACGTGATCTCGCTCGGCGGCGGGGTCGCGTTCGTGGCCGGGATTCCCGGCAGCTCGGCCGGCCGGCCGAGCATCACGGTCGGCCCGATCCCGCCGGCCTCGTCCAACATTCCGATCTCGATGCCGCTTGACAGCTACGAGGAAGTCGCCGGGCTCGAGCAAAACGCGGTCTCCGCCGCCGCCGCCCTGCTCATGCAGCGCTGCATGACGGCGCAGGGGTTCCAGTTCACCGCTACCGCCGGCAGCTCGGGTGAGCAGACCGTGCTTGACTCGATCGAGGACGGGTACGGGCTGGCCAGCCTGCCGCAGGCGCAGCAGTACGGATACGGGCAGCCGCAGGGCAGCCAGCCGTTCGGCGGCCCCGGCGCCGTGATCCTCAACGGCCTGGTCGGGTCGCCCGGCGGCGGCTCGCATTCTCGTGCCTGGTTCAGCGCGCTGCTCGGCTTCTACCCTGGCGTGCGGATCGGGTCCGTCCGGCATCTTGGCTGTTTCCAGGAGGCCTACCAGGAGCTGTACGGCCAGGCCGGCGGCGGCGGGCTGGCCGCGGCGATCAATGCGGACCCGGTGCCAGGCATCGCCGGCGAGGCCGCGAACTGGACGCAGACCGACCCGCGGATCCAGGCGGCGAACGCCGCCTGGTCACGGTGCATGCGGGCGCACGGGTACAACTACCGGACCCCGGCCAGGGCAGCGAGCGCGCACTGGCCCTCGGCACCGTCCAGCAAGGAGATCACGACCGCGGTCGCCGATGTCACCTGCAAGAACCAGGTGAACTACGTGAACACCTGGCTGGCCGTGGAGGCCGCCTACCAGCAGGCCCTGATCGGCCAGAACCTGCAGCCGCTCGCTGGCCTGCAGACCTCGTTCGGCACCGACCTGAAGCGGGCCCAGCTCATCCTGGACAGCCCGCTGGTGCTGGGGCCCGGCGGTTACGTCGGCCCGGTCGGCGGCAAGGTGCTGCCTGGCGGGCGGGTCCGGATCAGCGTGCGAGTCGGGTCAGCGCCGTCTGGCTGAGCAGGCGACTGCTCCGCTGTCTCACCAATCCCGAAAGTTTCGCTGAATCTCGCAGCGCAATTCTCGCCCAGGGTCAACTTACTTTCTTTTAGAACGCCATTGTCTCGTCATTCCCGCAAATCAGTACAGCCCCAGGCTACACTGGATTTGCCCTATAACGACATAATAGTCAAAGAGGTTAAAAAACATGACTAAGATGTCTGCCCATGCGGCTGACAACGCTGCGGCCAGCGCAGGTCGCGGCGAGCCGCACTGGATCAAGAGCTCGCTCAGCTTCGCCAACGGCGACTGCGTCGAGGTAGCGAGCCTGGCGGACGGCCAGATTGGCGTTCGCGACAGCAAGGACACCGCAGGCCCGGTGCTGCGGTTTACCTCATCCGAATGGCACGCATTCATCACGGGCGCGCGAAACGGCGAATTCGACCACCTGACCGCTGACTGACGCGCGTTAATCCGCCAGCAACAGGTCCGGGTCCTGCGGCTGGCGGGCCGCTCAGGAACAGCACATGACGGCAGCCGGCTGACTTACAGCCGGCTGCCGTCTTGCTCACTGCGGCGGGTCCCGGCGGCGGCCAGTCCCCCAGGCCGCCGCCACCACCCGCAGGCGCGGCCCTTGGCCGTCGGCTACCGCGGTTCCGAGGTGAAGTCCCAGCGGTCGGCAGCCTTGCCGGTGCAGTGCCACAGCCTCACCTTGCCGGACACGTCGGCGATGCACCTGGCGTACTGGATCCAGGCGATCGTGCCGTTTGGGTTGATCTCCCACTGCTCCCGGTCGTTGCCGTTGCACTTGGCGAACGTGATCGCGGCGCCGTAATGGCCGCTCTGGGTCTGCAGGCAGAGCTTGTGCACGACGAAGAACGCGCCGTCGAACGCCAGCTTGTCGGCGGCACCGGTGCTGCACGGCGCCAGCCTGGCCTGGGTACCGGCCTTGGCGCTGTCACCGGGATCGGCGAGGCACCTGCCGGACTCCAGGTTCTTGTACCGCCCGTAGCTGGTCGACGTGGTCGCCCCGCCGAAGCAGTGATTGGTGTGACTGTTGAACAGCTGCTCGGTGCTGACCGGCAGGTTCGACGGCGGGTTCACGATGAACGGGGTCAGCAGCGGCTTGCCGTCAGGCAAGCCCTGGGTGAGCCCGTCCTCGCAGTTGATGACGTCGAACTCGTTGCCGCCCTTGCCGCCGATCCAGATGTCCACGTGGTGCAGGTGCGGCCCGCCGTCCGGCCCCTTGCCCGACCAGTCCTGGTCGCATTCCTGGCAGTCGTCGCCCATCCTGACGTACTTCTCGATGGTCGGGTAATACAGGATCGTGCCGACCGGGAACTCGTGCTTGTCGCTGGCGAACGTGATCGGGTGCTTGTAGGTGCCGCTGCCGCCGGCGCAGCCTGAGTAGGCGGTCGCACAGCCCGGCGGCGTGTTGTCGTACCAGCCGTAGTAGGTCGCGTAGACCTCGACCGCCTTCGGCTGCTTGGCCGCAGCGGCAGCTGGCCGTGCGGCACCTGCGCGGCTCGCGCCGCTCGGGCTGCTGGCCGCTACCAGCCCGATCGCGGACAGGGCGACGACGCTGGCCAGGACCCAGATGCGGGCAATGGATCTCATCCTGGAACCTCCGAAGCTGGTTAGGACACCAGCCGGCAAACCCGGTGGTAGTTAGGAAAGTTACCTATTTAGCAGGGCATGCCGCAAGAGCCAGGCAGCGCCGGTGCCGGCCAGCCGCTGCCGCCGCTGCCACCGCTGCCACCGCGGAGCGCCGGCGGCCGACACGCGGCAGGGCCCGCGGGCAGGCACGCGGCAAGCAGGTCAGGCGGTGAAGGCGTCGGCGTCGTCAAACGGGCCGACGACCGCCAGCGCCTTGGGCTGGCCGAGGATCGCCGTCGCCACGGCGCGGACGTCGTCGTGGGTCACCGCCTCGATCGCGGCAAGAATCTCGTCGACGGGCTCGAGGCGCGGGTAGACCAGCTCGGACTTGCCGAGCCGGCTCATCCGCGAGGACGGGTCCTCGAGGCCGAGCACGATCGAGCCGCGCAGCTGGCCCTTGCCGCGGTCCAGTTCCTCGTCGGTGAGCCCGTGCTCGATGACCTTCGCGACCTCGTCGCGGCAGATCGCCAGCACGTCGTCGGCCTTGGCCGGCAGGCAGCCGGCGTAGATGCCCCAGATCCCGCAGTCAGCGTGCTGCGAGCTGAAGCTGTACACCGAGTACGCCAGCCCGCGCTTCTCCCTGACCTCCTGGAACAGCCTGGACGACATCCCGCCGCCGAGCGCCGCGTTCAGCACGCCGAGCGCGAACCTGCGGTCGTCGTTGCGGGCCAGCCCGGCGCAGCCGAGCACCACGTTGGCCTGCTCGATCGGCCGCGACACCAGCCGGACGCCGGCGCCGGTGCCGGTGCCGGCGTCCGGCCCGGTGAGCCTGGCGGGTTCCGGGCTGCCGTGGCCGGCCAGCGCATCGCCGAAGGCCGCGCTGGCCAGCCCGACCACCTGCTCATGGTCAAGGTTGCCCGCCGCCGCCAGCACCAGGTTGCCAGGCGTGTACTTGGCCCGGTAGTGCTCGGCGATCTGTGCCCGGCTGATCGCGTTGATCGAGTCGACGGTGCCGAGGATCGGCCGGCCGAGCGGCGTGTCACCGAACAGCTGGCCGGCGAACGCCTCGTGCGCGAGGTCGGCCGGGTCGTCCTCGTTCATCGCGATTTCCTCGAGGATGACGCCGCGCTCGGCATCGACATCCTTCGGCTCGATCAGCGAGCAGTTCACCATGTCGGCGAGCACGTCGATGGCAAGCGGCAGGTCGGCGTCGAGCACCCTGGCGTAGTAGCAGGTGTACTCCTTGGCGGTGAACGCGTTCAGCTCGCCGCCGACCGCGTCCATCTCCGCGGAGATTTCCAGCGCGGTCCGCCGCCTGGTGCCCTTGAACAGCAGGTGCTCAAGGTAGTGGGTGGCGCCGGCGTGCTCGGTGTCCTCGTCCCTGGAGCCGACGCCAGCCCAGATGCCGAATGCGACCGACCGGACAGCGGGCAGCCGTTCGGTGATCACCCGCAGGCCGCCGGGCAGGACGGTCCTGCCTACCTCGGTGTCGCCGCTCGGTATCCGCCCGCCGCTGGTCATGAGTTGCCGGAGCCCGACCCCGAGCCCGGGCCGCGGTGCCGCTGCCGACTGCGGTGATGCTCGCCACGGTCGCCACGGTCCCGGTCGCCGCGGTCCCGGTCACGGTAGCCGCGGTCGCCGCCCTCGCGCGGCCGGTGGTCGTCGTGCCCGCCCAGGTCCTCGCCCGCGGCCTCCCGCTCCACCACCTCGACCGGCACCAGCGACAGCTTGCCCCGGTCGTCCACCTCGCGGATCTCGACCTGGATCTTGTCGCCGACCTTGACCACGTCGTCCACGTTCTCGATCCTGGCGCCGCCGTGCAGCTTGCGGATCTGGGTGATGTGCAGCAGCCCGTCCTTGCCGGGCAGCAGCGACACGAACGCGCCGAACGTGGTGGTCTTCACCACCGTGCCCAGGAACCGCTCGCCGACCTCGGGTATGTGCGGGTTGGCGATCGCGTTGATGGCGGTCCTGGCGGCCTCGGCCGACGGGCCGTCGGTGGCGCCGATGTAAATGGTGCCGTCGTCCTCGATGGTGATCTCGGCGCCGGTGTCCTCCTGGATCGAGTTGATCATCTTGCCCTTCGGCCCGATCACCTCGCCGATCTTGTCAACCGGCACCTTGACCGTGATGATCCGCGGCGCGTACTCGCTCATCTCGCCTGGCGCGTCGATCGCCTCGCGCATCACCCCCAGGATGGTGAGCCTGGCGGCGCGGGCCTGCTTCAGCGCGCCGGCCAGCACGGAGGCCGGTATGCCGTCCAGCTTGGTGTCCAGCTGCAGCGCGGTGATCAGGTCCTTGGTCCCCG
>JASHQL010000153.1 GCA_030039155.1 Streptosporangiaceae bacterium
GAGGTCGTAGGAGTTCAGCTTCAGCTCGTAGCCGGGCTGCAGGCCGCCCTGCTCGTCCACGTCCATGATGAGCGTGGCCACCTGACCGTCAACGTCGATCCGCCAGTGCCGGTACTCCGGCGGCGTCACCCGGAAGTCCACAAGCTGCCTGACGGCGTTCGCTGTAACCGCGCCGGTCATGACAAATAGTCTACAGAACTATCGTCGAGCGTCAAGAGCAAGTAGCATGTCGCCTATGGTGATTGAGCTGTCGCAGCCTGGCGGGGCTCCCGTGGTCGTCCCCCGCGGCCAGCACAGCGCGCGCGGGCTGCTGTTCACCGTGCTCGGTGAGTTCGTGTTGCCGGCAACCCGAACATGCTGGACATCTGCCCTGATCGAGGTGCTCGGCAGGCTCGGCATCGCGCAGAAGGCCACCAGGCAGGCGCTGCTGCGGACGGCTGCCGACGGCTGGCTCACGGCCGAGCGGCAGGGCCGCAGGACGAGATGGCGGCTGACCCCGGCCGCCAGGCAACTGCTGACCGACGGCGCGGCCAGGATCTACAGCTTCCGCAGCGGCCAGGCCGGCTGGGACGGGCGGTGGCTGGTCGTGCTGGCCAGGGTGCCTGAGTCCGATCGCGCCGCCAGGCACCGGCTGCGGACCAGGCTGACCAGGGCAGGGCTCGGCAGTCCGGCGCCTGGCGTCTGGATCAGCCCGCACACCGGCCGGGCGGCCGAGGCCGAGCAGGTGCTGCGGGACGCCGGGCTGCTTGCCGACGCGCACCTGTTCACCGCGAGCCACCTCGGCGGCGCGCCGCTTGCGGCACTGGCCGGCCAGGCCTGGGACCTGGCCGGGCTCGAGCTTGGCTACGAGCGGTTCATCGCCGAGTTCTCCCCGGCTGCCACGGCGGACCCGCTGGTCCGGATCACCGAGCTGGTGCACGCCTGGCGCCGGTTCCCCTGGGCCGACCCCGAGCTGCCAGCCCAGCTGCTGCCAGACCGGTGGAGCGGGCTCGCCGCCGCCGAGTTGTTCGCGGCACGGCACCGCGAGCTGACCGGCGACGCGATGGCCGAGTGGCGCGGCATCGACCAGCCCGGCTAGCCGGCCGACGCGGCCGGCGAAGTGCTGGCCGAAGATCAGGTACGGCTGGCCAGCGGCCGGGCAGAACAAGATCCGGGGGAATTGGCGTTCACGGGGGCGTAGCTACGTGCCAGGCAGATGGCCGATTGGTTGGATTGCCGGATCTTTTGTGCTGCTGCTGCTGGGCAGCGCGATGCTCGGCATCGCCGGCCTGCGGTTCCCGCTGCACGGGCCGCTGTTGCTCGGCTTCCTGGTGCTCGCCCCCGCGGCCGCGATCAGCCTGCTGCTGACCAGCCTTGAGCCGCTGGCCAGGATCGTGGTGAGCTGCGCCGCCGCGGTGGCGGTCGACCTGCTCGCCGCCGAGCTGGTGCTGCTGGTCGGCGCCTGGTCGCCGCGCGGCACGCTGGCGATCGTGACCGGCGCCTCGGTGATCTGCGCGCTGGCCGGCTGGTCGCGCGCGGTGCAGCAGCCTGACGGCGGCCGGGCCTGATCCCGGTGCCGCCGGCAGGCGCGCTGGCTGGCCTGTGCCTCCTGGTGCTCACGTTCACGTTGCTGCTCGGCTTCGGCAAGGCGTGGAACCTGCTGCTCGGCTCGCTGCTTGCGGGCATCGGCTGCTGCCTGCTCGCGGTCACCGGCACCGCCGGGCCAGCGCCAGGACCCGCATCGTCTGGTTCCTTCGCGCGGCTGGCTGCGGTGACCGGCCTGACCGGCCAGGGCTGGCCGGCCGGGATCGACCTGGCCTGCCTGGCCCCGCTGTGGCTGCTCATGCGCGGGCTGCCGGTGAGCTGGCGGGCGCGCTGGCTGGCCGCGCTGCTGTTCACCCTGGGCAGCTTGGCGGGGCGGGACGCCTCGTTGGCGCAGTCGGCCGGTCTGCTGCTGTACCTCTGCTTCATCGCGATCCTGGTCAGCTGGTTCGGCCCGGCGCCGTCCGGCACCGCGAGCCGGCCGGACCGCGGCGTGCTGCTCGGCGTGCTCATCGCGATCTTCGCAGCGGCCGCGGTGAGCAGTGAGCTGACGCCGGTGTTCATGCTGGCCGCCTGCACCGGGCTGGTGCTGCTGCGCGGGTGCAGGCCGGCTGGCCTGCCGGTGCTGCTCGGCGTGACCATGACCGGCTGGCTGGGCTTCGCCGCCCCCGGCGGTGTTGACCAGCTCGCCGGGAACCTCACCGCGGTCAGCGACCGGGCCGGCGGCACCGGCCAGCATTGGCTCGCGCTCGGCTGGATCGTCCTGATCGCGGTCTTTGCCGGGATCGGCCTGCTGCGGTGCAGGCAGGCCAGCCCGGACCGCAGGGTCCCGGCGGCTGACCGCACGCTGGCAGTGCTCGCCGCGGCGCCGCTGGCCGTGTTCGCGCTGCCGGGCGGCGGCGGCGACACGGCGCTGTTCGCGCTGCCGCCTGCAGCCATCCTGGCCGCGCTCGCGTTCTTCCCCCGCCAGCGAGCCGAGCGCCGGCGGCTTGCGACCGCGGCTGCCAGCGTCCTCGCCGTCGGCATGTGCCTGCTGGTCCTGGTTGCCAGGGACGGGAACGAGGAGCACGCGCGGACTCCCGCTGCCGAACTGGCTCGGCACGCCCAGGCCGGCGTCGCGACGCCGGACTGGACCTGGGCTGGCTACCTGCTGTTCGGGCTGGCGGTTGCCGCGCTGCTCGGCCGGGAGTTCACGGTGCTGCTGCGGCCGGGCCGGCGGCAGCTCATTGCCGAGCTGACCCTGATCTCGCTGCCGCTGCTGGCCGGCTTCGGCGCCATCGTCGCGCTCCGGTTCGGCACCCTTGGCTAGCTAGCATCTGGCTATGCCAGGTCAGCCTGAGATCACCAGCACGGCCAACCAGCGGGTCAAGCAGCTGGTGCAGCTACGCAAGCGGCGGGCCAGGGACGAGGCCGGGGTCACCCTGGTCGAGGGCAGGGCCGAACTGCAGCTCGCGCTGGCCGCCGGGGTGCGGCCCGTCGCCTTCTACTGCTGCCAGGAGCTGACCGGGCCGGCCGGCCTGGACGTTGCCGAGTCGATCGGCGGGCTTGGCGGCGAAGTGGTCTGGGTCAGCCGGCAGGTGTTCGAGAAGATTGCCTACCGGGAGTCGCCAGACGGCTGGCTGGCCGTCGTGCCCAGCCCGGCCACCGGGCTTGACCGGCTCCGGCTCGGCGCTGCCCAGGGGGGACGACCCCGCCTGAGCCCTCCCGATGCCGACCCGCTGGTGCTGATCTGCGACGGGGTGGAGAAGCCTGGCAACCTCGGCGCGATCCTGCGGACCGCGGACGCGGCGGCGGTGACCGCGGTGCTGGCCACCGACCCCGGCACCGACTGGGCGAACCCGAACGTGGTGCGGGCAAGCAAGGGCACCCTGTTCAGTGTCCCGGTCGCCTCGGCGAGCGCGGCAGCGGCCGCCCGCTGGGTTGCCGGGCACGGCATCCGGATCGTAGCGGCGGTGCCGGACGCGGGCACCCTGCTGGCCCAGGCCGACCTGACCGGGCCGGTGGCGATCGCCGTCGGGTCGGAGCAGGCCGGCCTGTCCGATGCATGGCTGACCCAGGCGGATGTGACGGTCAGGATCCCGATGTTCGGCCTGGCCGATTCGCTGAACGTGGCGACCTCGGCCGCCATCCTCGTCTACGAGGCGGTCAGGCAGCGGCTGTCGCCGCCGCAGCCTGCCGATTTGAGCTCGGCCAGGCCGACCAGATAAGCATCTGACATGGCTGACATCTCCCTGCTGCCCGCATCGGCTGCGATCGACGGCAACGACCTGCGGATCGGCGGCTGCCTGCTGACCGAGCTGGCCGCCGAGTTCGGCACGCCCGCGTTCGTCATCGACGAGCAGGCGCTGCGCGACCGGGCCAGCCGGTACGCGGACGCGTTCGGCGCCAGGCACGCCCGCAGCCAGGTGCACTTCGCGGTGAAGGCGTTCCCGTCCGCTTCGGTGATCAGGGTGCTCGCCGACGAGGGCCTCGGCTTCGACGTGGTGGGCGGCGGCGAGCTTGCGATCGCGCTGGCGGCAGGCGCCGACCCGGCAAAGATCGTCATGCACGGCAACGCCAAGTCCGATCGGGACATCGAGGCGGCGCTGGCCGCGCGGATCGGCTACATCGTGGTGGACGGGTTCGACGACATCGACAGGATCGCGGCGCTGGCCCGCGACCGGACGCCGGTGCTGCTGCGGGTCAGTCCGGGCATCGACTCGGCCACCCACGCGGCGCTTGCGACCGGCGGAAAGGCCTCGAAGTTCGGCGTGCCGGCCGAGCAGGTGCCGGACGCGATCGCCAGGATGGCCGCGGTACCTGCCATCGACCTGCGCGGGCTGCATGCGCACATCGGGTCGCAGATCCTCAACCTCGACCAGTTCGAGGCCGAGGTGGCGGCGCTCGCCTCGGTTGGCGAGTTCGGCGTCTACGACCTCGGCGGCGGGCTCGGCGTCAGGTACGAGCAGGCCGACGTGGCGCCGGCCATCGATGACTACGCCGGCCGGCTTGTCGCAGCCGCGCACCGGCAGCTCGGCCCGGACATCGACCTGCTGGTGGAACCCGGCAGGTCGCTGGTCGCGCCGACCGGCGTGACGCTGTACCGGGTGCTCACGGTGAAGCAGACAGGCCGGCTGCACGTGGCGGTGGACGGCGGCATGGGCGACAACCTGGAGCCCTCGCTGTACGGCCAGCGGTTCAGCCCGATGACGGTCGGCAACTGGGACGCGCCGGCCGTGCTTGCCGACCTGGTCGGCAGGCACTGCGAGTCCGGCGACGTGATCACGCCCGATGTGTGGCTGGCCAGCCCGCGGGTAGGCGACCTGGTTGTGGTGCCGGTGACCGGCGCGTACTGCTTCACGATGTGCAACAACTACAACGGCGCGCTGAAGCCGCCGGTCATCTTCTGCGCCGGCGGCAGCGCCAGGCTCGGCGTGCGGCGCGAGACATACGCCGAGTGGGTCGGCCGCGAGGTCGGGCTCGGATCGTGACGGGAGCTTGATACCGATGGCTGGCCGCAAGGCGCACACTGGCGGGCCCCGTGTTGTCATCGTCGGGGCCGGATTCGCCGGCCTGGCCGCGGTGCGCCGGCTGGCCGGCCGGGGCATGGACGTGCTGCTGGTCGACCGCAACTCCTACAGCACGTTCCAGCCGCTGCTGTACCAAGTGGCGACCGCCGGCCTGGCACCGAGCGACGTCGCCTACTCGCTGCGCGGCTTCGTGCACAAGCGCGGCGCCAGGTTCACCAGGGGCGAGCTGACCGGGATCGACCAGGCGGCGCGGGTGGCGATCCTGGCTGACGGCTCGAAGCTGCCGTATGACTACCTGATCCTGGGCACCGGGGTGGCCGCCAATCACTTCGGCGTGCCTGGCGCCGCCGAGTTCACCTACGGGCTGTACAACCGGCATGACGCGGTCGCGCTCAGGGACCGGCTGCTTGACGGCCTTGACTGGCTCAGCAAGACCGAGCACGGCAAGGGCATCACGATCACGATCGTGGGCGGCGGCGCGACCGGTGTCGAGCTGGCCGGCACGCTGGCCGAGGTGCGCAACCTCGGGCTGCCGTCCTCGTACCCGGAGATCGACACCGGGCGGATCACGGTCAGGCTGATGGAGATGGCGGCGGAACTGCTCGCGCCGTTCAGCGAGGGGCTGCGCGGCTACGCCTACCGGCAGCTCGAGGCGCGCGGCGTGGACGTCCGGCTCGGCACGCAGATCAGCGAGATCAGGCAGGACGGCATCGTGCTGGCCGACGGCGAGGAGCTGGCCAGCGAGCTGACCGTCTGGGCGGCCGGCGTGGCGGGCCAGGCGGAGGTAGCGGGCTGGGGGCTGCCGCAGGGCAAGGGCGGCCGGATCGAGACCGGGCCAGACCTGCTGGTGTCCGGCCAGGACCGGATCCTCGCCGTCGGCGACATCGCGCTGATCACCGAGCAGCCGCTGCCGCAGCTCGCGCAGCCTGCGCTGCAGCTCGGCAGGCATGCGGCCGACCAGGTGCTGCGGCTGCAGGCGGGCCGGCCGCTGGTCCCGTTCAAGTACCACGACAAGGGCACCATGGCCACCATCGGCCGCCGGTCCGCGGTGGTGCAGCTCGCGGTCGGGGTGCGGATGACCGGCACGCTGGCCTGGCTTTGCTGGCTCGCCCTGCACATCGTCACGCTGCTCGGCGGCCGGAACCGGGTGACGGCGCTGGTCAACCTGGCCTGGCGGTACCTGACCTGGACGCACGGCGGCGGCATGATCGTCGGTGACGATCCGGCCCCGGCTGGATCGTCACCGGTGCAGGCGGCCGGGCCCGCTGAGCCTGAGTGAGCCGGCCGAGGGCCGCGGGCGTGCGCGCAGCACGGCCGCGGCGACCACGCCCGCGATCGCCGCTTGCGGCAGGTAGATGAGCGCGAGCATGACCGGCCCTTGCAGCGGAGCCAGCGGGTAGATGAGCGCATACGGCCAGGCAAACAGCGCGAACAGCGCGGCGGCCCAGCGGCCGGGCCGTGAGCTGCTGGCCAGCACGGCAAGCGCGGCGGTCAGCACGGCAAGCCAGCCGAGGCGGTAACTGACGCCATCCGACCACCAGAGTCCGCCGAGCAGGACGCCGGTCACCGTGAGGCCGGCCGTCGCCCGCCAGGTCAGCAACTCGCTGCGGTTCGGCTGGGTCGCGCAACCGAGCGCGACCGCCTCGAGCACCCAGAACGTCAGCAGGAAATGTCCGCTCGGCCATTCGGCCGAGCGGCCATTCGGCAGGCCGCCAAGCACGCCGAACACCAGCAGGCTGTAGCAGGCTGAGAGCCCGAGCAACGCCAGCGCGGTCCGGCGCCAGCCGAGCAGTGCGGCGGCAGCCAGCGCGGCGTACAGGCCAAGCACCGGACCGGCGGTGGCCCACCTGGTCGTGTCGATCAAGCCGATGACCAGCATCACCGCGGGCGCCGCCACGCTGAACACGGCGAAGCCGTCCCGCCAGCGCGGGCTACCTTCCGGCTGGCGCCAGACCCTGAACCGTTCGAGCAGCCCGTGCACGATCAGGTCCGCGGTGTCGGCCAGCGTCGGCCAGCGCCGCCCCGCTGGTGCGCTTGCCAGCAGTACCCAGAGCAGTTCCTGGCCGGTCGTCTGCCGGTAGCCGCGCGGATAGGCGAGCAGCAGCCGCCGGCACCGCCGTTCGAGCAGGCGTGCGTCCTCGGTCATGCCGCGCCGCCTGCGAGCCCGAGCCGGTTGACGGCGACGGCGGAGTTGTGGCCGACCCTGGCTGCCTCGGCGGCCAGCTTCTGGCCGCCAGCGGTGGTCAGCCGGTAGTAGCGCCTGAGCCGGCCGTCCACGACCTCCTCGCGGTCGACCTCGGCGAGCCCGGCTTCCCTGAGCCGGTCGAGCGCTGCGTACAGCGTGCCAGCGCGGAGCCGGACGCTGCCGCCGGAGATTTCCGCGACATCGGTCATGATCCCGTACCCATGCTGCGGCCCGGCCGCGAGCGAGGTGAGGATCAGGAACGTCGCTTCCTGCAACGGCCGATCGGTCATGGAGTCTTTATATACCGCGTAACTTACTATCGCAACCGCGGCCGGAAGCTCCGCTCGACCTGTTCGGCCAGCTCGTCGAGCTGCCAGGGCTCGGTGCCGATCAGCCGCACCACCGGCTCCGGGTTGCTGTACAGCGAGACCTCGTAGCCGGCCGAGTGCACGATCCGGCCGGTGATCCAGCCGGACCGCTCGCTGGCCAGGTAGGCCACGACCGGCGCGACGTTGTCCGGCGACCGCTCGTCGGCCGCGCGCTGCCCCTGACCGGCTCCCCCCGCGCGCCGCCGGTCGCCCGGCACCGAGTCGGTCATCCTGGTCGCGGCGCCGGGCGAGATCGCGTTCACGGTCACGCCGTACTTGGCAAGTGCGTGCGCGCAGGAGTAGGTCAGGCCGACGATGCCCATCTTGGCCGCCGCGTAGTTGGGCTGGCCGGGCGCGCCGTGCAGCCCGGACACCGAGGTGAAGTTGATGATCCGGTGCTGCGCCGACTCGTCGCGCAGGTCCCGCCAGTACGCGGCGGCGAACTTGCTGGTGTTGAAGGTGCCGCGCAGGTGCACCCTGATCACGTCGTCCCACTCCTGCTCGGTCATGTTGAAAATCATCCGGTCGCGCAGGATGCCGGCCACGTTGACCAGCACGTCCAGCCTGCCGAACGTCTCGATCGCGGTATGCACCAGATCCTGCGCCGCCGCGTGGTCGGACACGTCGGCCCCGTTCAGCACGGCCTTGCCGCCTGACTCGGTGATCTCGGCGACCACCCCGGTGGCCGGCCCGGCGTCGCTGCCCGAGCCGTCAAGCGCCGCGCCGAGGTCGTTCACCACGACCGAGGCGCCCTCGCGTGCCAGCAGGATCGCCACCGACCTGCCGATGCCGCGGCCAGCTCCGGTGACAATCGCGACCCGCCCGTCTAGCGTGCCCATCACACCTCCAAGCCGCTCGCGGCAGCCGTAACCTGCAAGACACGGCTTAGAATAGCCTTCTAGAATTTGCTGCCAAGGGGGCCAGATGACCAAGCCCATCGGCAAGCCGGCAGGCAGCGCATGGCAGTGGAGCAGGACCGAGCAGACCAGGCGCGCGCTGCTCGACGCGGCGCGTGAGGTCTTCACCGAGCAGGGCTTCGCCGACGCCAGCATCGCCGAGGTAGTCGAGCGGGCCGGGTCGAGCGTCGGCAGCCTGTACCACCACTTCGGCGGCAAGAGCGAGCTGTTCCTGACGCTGTGGCAGGAGCACCAGCAGGCGCACGAGCAGGCCGCCAGCCAGGCGGTGGCCGAGGCCAGGCAGGCAGGCGGGGCCAGCCCGGCCGGCAGCGCCAGCCCGGCCGACCTGTTCTGCGCCGGCGCGCGCGCCTATCTCGACGGCAGCTGGCTGCGCCGGGACCTGGCGCTGCTGTTCCTGACCGGGGACGGCCCGCCCGGCTTCGAGGTGATCAGGCGCAGCCGCGGGCACGAGTGGATCGCGCAGAACGACGCGCTGCTCCGGCTGCCAGACACCTCGCTCGACCGGCTGTACGCCGCGATCCTGACCGCGGTGATCGGCGAGGGCGCGCGTGAGGTGGCGGCGGCGAGGAACAGGCGCCAGGCCGAGCGGATCATCGAGGCCGTGATCTGTTACGTGCGCAGGCTGATGGCGGACGGGCCGGTCTCAGAAGACGCGTCCACGCTCCCGGTCCGCGATCTTCTCGCGCCGTGATCACGGGCTCCAGCGGCATAGAGCGCGCTGGAGTCCATGATCACCGTGCGGAGGGCGCTCGAGGGGCTTCCCCGATTTAGAACTTGATTCTAGGATTAGTCAGACATCGGGCACGGCTCTTGGAGGCTCGCCATGGACCTGGACCTCGGCCCTGACGTGGCCCGTTTCCGTGCCGAGCTGCGGGAGTGGATAGCCGCGAACGCGCCGGCCGAGCTCGCCGGGCTCGCTGACTGGAACATCGCGGCCACGGCCGGCGGCTACCAGGGCCGGCAGCTCGCCGCGGCCGCCGCGCACGCCGCGTACCAGCAGTGGCAGCGCGCGCTGCGGGACGCGCGGCTGATCTGCCCGCAGTGGCCTGAGGAGTTCGGCGGGCAAGGCATGGACGCGGTCAGGATGGCCGTGCTGAACGAGGAGTTCTACCAGGCAGGAGTGCCCAGGGTGCACCGAGGCATGGGCGAGAGCCTGGTCGGGCCATCGGTCATCGTGCACGGGACGCCGGAGCAGCGCGCGCACTTCCTGCCCAGGATCATCGACGGCACCGACGTCTACTGCCAGGGGTTCTCCGAGCCGGACTTCGGCTCTGACCTGGCCGGCGTGCAAACCAGGGGCGAGGTCGACGGTGACCAGATCGTGGTCACCGGGCAGAAGATCTGGACCTCGGGTGCGGCCAGGGCGAACATGATGTTCGTGCTGTGCCGGACCGACCCGGCAGCCGAGAAGCACGCGGGGCTCTCCTACGTGCTGATCCCGTTCAACGACCCGGCGGTGACCTACCGGCCGGTCCGGCAGATGTCGGGTGCCGCCGAATTCTGCGAGGACTTCCTCGACGGCGTGCGGGCGCCGCTGTTCAACGTGATCGGCGGGCTGAACAACGGCTGGCGGGTCGCGATGACCACGCTCGGGCACGAGCGCGGCGGCCGGGCCACGGTCCAGCACCTTGGCTTCGAGCGCGAGTTCTGGGAGCTTGTCGAGACCGCGAGGAAGAACGGCAAGACCTCGGACCCGGTGGTCAGGCAGCAGCTTGCCTGGGCCTACACCGGCGTGCAGATGATGAAGTTCAGCGGCCTGCGCACGCTCGCCACGCTGGCCGAGGGCAGGCAGCCAGGGCCTGAGGCCTCGGTGGCCAAGCTGATGTGGAGCGAGTACCACAGGCGGCTCGGCGAGATCGCGATCGGCATCGTCGGCAGCGCGGCCATGCTGCGCCCCGACGGCTCCGGCTACCCGACGACGAGCTGGCAGAACGTGTTCCTGAGCAGCCGGGCCGGCACCATCTACTCGGGCACAAGCGAGATCCAGCGCAACATCGTCGCCGAGCGCGCGCTCGGCCTGCCGAAGGAGCCAAGGCCGTCAGCCCAGGCCAGCCAGCGGTGAACGCGTTGCTGTCGGCTGACCGGCTGGCCGAGTTCTTCGCGCCGCGCAGCATCGCGGTGGTCGGCGCCTCTGACAGCTCTGGCTGGTGCCGGTTCATCGCCGCAGCCGCGCCGGCGGTCGGCTACAAGGGCCCGCTCATCCCGGTGCACCCGGTGCACCAGACGGTGTTCGGCAAGCCGGCCGTGCGCAGCCTCCGCGAGCTGGCCGAGCCTGTCGACCTGGCGTTCATCGTGGCGCCGACCGCGGCGGTCGGCGACGTGCTCGACGACGCCGCCGCGGCCGGCGTCCGCAACGCGGTCGTGCTCGCATCCGGCTACCGGGAGACCGGACCTGACGGCGCGGCGCAGGAGCGCGACCTGGTGGCTCGGGCGGTAGCGCACGACATCGTCTTGCTCGGGCCGAACTGCCTGGGCTTCCTGAACACCAGCGCCGCGGTGGCGCCGTACGCGCTCTCGGTGCCGCGGCCGCTGCAGCCGGGACCGGTCGGCATCGCGCTGCAGAGCGGTGCGCTGGCCAGCGTGCTGCTCGGCTTTGCCAAGGCACGGGCGATCGGCGTGAGCACGGTGGCCACCGTGGGCAACGAGGCGATGATCAACATCGCGGACCTGCTCGGCCACCTGGTCGCCGACGCGGCCACCAGGGTGATCTGCCTGTTCCTCGAGCAGGTCACCGACCCCGAGGTGTTCGCCGCGGCGGCCGAGCGGGCGGACAGGGCAGGCAAGCCGATCGTGGTGCTGAAGGCGGGCACAAGCCCGGCTGGCCGCCAGGCCGCGCTCGCGCACACCGGCGCGATCGCCGGCGACGACGCGGTGGTGGACGCCATGCTCAGGCAGCTCAACGTGATCAGGACGACCAGCATCGAGGAGCTGCTGAGCACCGCGGCGCTGCTCGGCTACGACCGCTGGCCGCGCGGCCGCCGGATGGGCGTGGTCACCGCATCTGGCGGCGCCTGCGACCTCATCGCGGACGCGGCGGCCACCCAGGGCCTCGAGCTCCCGGCGTTCTCGGCCGAGACCGCGGCCGCGATCGAGGCGAACCTGCCGCCGTTCGCCGCCGCGCGCAATCCGCTCGACGTGACCGGTTACCTGCTGGCCAACGCCAGGACCTCGGCGCTGACCTCGGTCGATCGTGCGCTTGACGCGGTGGTCGACGACCCAGGCCTTGACTTCGTGCTGTTCTCAGGGGTCAACCTGCCAGATGTCAGGCCACCAGACCCGGTGCTCGCCGGGCAGCTCGACGAACGGATCGGCTGGCTCACCCGGCGGCTGGAGTCCGCGCCGATCCCGGTCATCCCGGTCGCGCCGACCTGCGTGGACGTGGCCGGGTACGCGCGGGAACAGCTCACTCCCCGCGGCATCCACCTGCTCGGCGGCATCGAGCTCGGCATGCGCGCGATCGGCAACGCCGTGCGCTGGACCGAGCGGGCCGGCACGGTCAGCGCGCCCGGCGTTGGCCGCAGGTCTGCCGTACCCGGCGCGCCGATGCCCTGGTCCGAGGCCGAGGGCAGGAAGCTGCTCGCCGATGCCGGCCTGCCGGTCGTGCCAGGCGAGCTGGTGCAGTCGGCGGCCGAGGCCACGCAGGCGGCGCTGCGGCTCGGCCTGCCGGTTGCAGTGAAGGCGTGCTCGGCGCGGCTCAGCCATAAGTCGGACGTCGGCGCGGTCGCGCTCGGGCTCGGCTCCGCCGCCGAGGTCGCGGCGGCGTATCAGCGGGTGCGCGCCGCAGGAGAGCGGGCCGCCGGCGGCGGCATCGACGGCGTGCTCGTCACCGCGATGCGGGCCGGCGGGGTGGAGCTGCTGGTGGGCGTCACCGTCGACCCGGCGTTCGGCCCGGTGCTCGCCGTCGGCCTCGGCGGCATCTGGGTGGAGACGCTCGGCGACGCCAGCCTGCGGCTGCTGCCGGTTGACGCGGCCGAGGCCGGCCAGATGCTGGCCGAGCTGCGCGGCCTGCCGGTGCTGCGCGGTGACCGAGGCGGCCAGCCGGCCGACCTGGCCAAGCTGGCGAAGGTGATTGCCGGCATCGGCGAGCTGGCCGGAGATCTCGCCGATGAACTGCAGGCGCTCGAGGTCAACCCGCTGTGGGTGACCGGCGACCAGATCGAGGCGCTTGATGTGCTTGTCATTACCGGGCAAGAAACGGAGCTAGCCGCATGATCCTTGGTGTCACGGCGGAGCAGCAGGAGCTGCGCGAGGCGGTGCGGCGCTTCCTCGCCGACCGGTGCCCGCTGCCGCGGGTGCGCGAGCTGATGGAAACAACCGATGGCTGGGATCCCGAGGTCTGGCAGCTTGCCGCCAAGCTTGGGCTGCCGGGCATCGCGATCGCCGAGGAATACGGCGGGGCAGGCTCCACCTTCGCCGAGCAGGCCATCGTGCTCGAGGAGATGGGCGCGGCGCTGTACGGCGGGCCGTACCTGGCCAGCGCGGTGCTGGCAGCCACCGCGGTTGCGGCCAGCGGCGACCACGCGGCGTGCCGCGACTACCTGCCGGGCATCGCCAGCGGCGAGCTGATCGGCACGCTGGCGATCACCGAGGACGACGGCTCCTGGCAGCCGGACGGCAGCACGCTGGCCGCCGCCCCCGACGGCGACGGCTGGCGGCTGACCGGGCACAAGAGCTACGTGCTCGACGGGCACACGGCCGGGCTGATCCTGGTGGCCGGCCGGACCGCGGCAGAGCCCCCCCGCTCCGATGGGCTCTCCCTGTTCGCGGTGGGCGCCGACGCCGACGGCCTGACCAGGACGGTGCTGCCGACCATGGACCAGACCAGGAAGCTGGCCAGGCTGGAGTTCAGCTCGGTGCCGGCCAGGCTGGTCGGGGATAACGGCGCCGCCGGGCCGGTGCTCGAGCGGGTGCTCGACGTCGCCGCGATCGCGCTCGCCGCCGAGCAACTCGGCGGCGCCCAGCGTGCGCTGGACATGGCCGTGGGCTATGCCAAGGTGCGGCACCAATTCGGCCGCCCGATCGGCAGCTTCCAGGCGATCAAACACAAGTGCGCCGACCTGCTCCTGCAGGTCGAGTCGCTGCGCTCGGCCGTCGGTTACGCCGCCGCGGCGGTCGCCGAGGACTCGACCGAGGTGCCGACGGTCGCCGCGCTGGTCCAGGGTTATGCCTCCGACGCGTATTTCCAGGTCGCTGCCGAGAACATCCAGATTCACGGCGGTATCGGGTTCACCTGGGAGCACGACGCGCACCTGTACTTCAAGCGGGCCAAGTCAAGCGAGCTGTTCCTCGGCGATGCCAGCTATCACCGGGAGCGGCTGGCCAGCAGGATCGGCCTGTAGCCGGCGGCGGCAGCACGGGCCCGCTTGATGTGACCGAAACCCGCGATTACGGTGTTGACCGTGGCGATAACTGGGGGCTCCGGATTCGGGCTCACGCCGGTTGACCACGGGCAGATGCGAGCTGCGACCGCGGACCGGGAGCGTGCCGCCGACGTGCTGAAGGCGGCGTTCGCGGAAGGCCGGCTCGATCAGGACGAGTACGCCGACCGGCTCGACCAGGTGTACGCAGCCAAGACCTACGGCCAGCTTGCGGCGCTGACCGCCGACCTGCCGGCCGGCCCGGTTGGCGCGATGGCGGCAGGTCAAGCGCTCGCGGTGGCGGCGCCGTACCAGCCGGCCGCGGGCAGGCTCCGGCCGGTCAACGCGGCCGCGGTGGGCTCGGTGCTGCTGGCTGGCTTCGGCGTGCTGGCCGGCCTGATCGAGGGATCGTCGAATGTGGTCGGCACGCTCGGCCCGTTCGGCGTGGTCGCGTTCCTGCTGGCGATAGTCGCTTTTGTTCAGATTGCGCGGAATGACGAGCGGGGCCTGCTGCTCGCGAGCATCGGCTTCGTGCTCAGCAGTGTCTCGGTGGTCGCGTTCTTCGGGAGCTCCTAGCGGTGGCGAGTTGACAATCCAGCCTGGAAACGACCTGCCGGTGGTGCCGGTCGCAGAGATGCGGACCAGCGCCGCGGACCGGGAACGTGCCGTCGACGTGCTGAAGGCGGCGTTTGCCGAGGGCCGGCTTGACCAGGACGAGTACGTCGAGCGGATGGAAGCCGCCTACGCGTCCAAGACCTACGGTGAGCTCGCCGCGCTGACCGCCGACCTGCCGATCGGGCCGCTCGGTGCGCTGGCCCCGCAGCTCGCCAGGGCGAGTGAGCCTGCCCAGGCAATCGAGCCTGCCCAGCAAGCCTTGCCAGAGCCGGTGCCGGCGCGTCAGCAGCCGGTGAGCGGGATGGCGGTGGCGTCGGCAGCGCTCGGCGTCGGCGGGCTGGTGACCAACGAGTACACCGCGCTGCCCGCCGTGCTGCTCGGCATCTTCGCGCTGCTCTCGGTCGTCTCCACCGGCAAGCGCGGCGCCTGGCTGGCCTGCGTGGGGCTGCTGCTCGGCCTGTACGGGATGTTCTTCGCGCTGGTCACCTAGCGCGCGGGGGCCGCGGGTAGCGCTGCGCGTGCGGCCGGTACTCGCCGATCACGGTGGCCCGCCGCATCGACTCAGCGAAGCTCGCAGGCCCGTCGAAGTCCGGCATCTCCAGGTAGGCGGCACCGACCCCGGCCGGGTCGTGCGCGTCGGAGCCCGCGCCGCCCGGCAGGTCGTAGCGTGCCGCCAGGTCGGCCGCCCGCTGGTTCAGCGACTCGTCGGCGATCTTGGCGTTGAACACCTCGACGATGTCCGCGAGGCCATCCGCGCAGAGCGCCGCCGCTGCCTGGCCGAGGCTGGACCGGTCAGGGTCGAACGGGTGCGGCAGGTAGACAAGGCCGCCCTGCGCCCTGATCCGGCCGGCCGCTTCGGCAACCGGCAGCACGTACGGCACCCGCTCGGTCAGGAACAGCCCGATCAGGTCGCCGGCCTGGGTCCTGACCTCCTCGCCGACGATGACCCTGGCCCCGATCCCGCGCTCGATCGCGGCAACCGCCGCCGAGGTCACGTTGTGGTCGGTGATGCACACCACGTCGAGCCCACAGGCGGCGACTCGCTCGGCGAGCTGGTCGAGCGTGGTCACCGCGTCGCCGGACGCTGCCGTATGCAGGTGGCAGTCGACCCTAACCACGGGCGACCTTAACCACGGGCAATCCGGATCACGGGATGGGCACGCCGAGTTCGGCGAGCAGCTCCTGGGAGTAGGCGATCCGGCCGGTGAGCGCGTGCGGGTCGCCGCTGCACAGCGCGAGCGCCGCCTCGGCCAGCACCGCCGGCGGCTCGCTGTTCGGGTCGTCGGCCGTGGTCAGGTGGTGGAACAGCGTGCCAGGCGTCGGCACCACCCGGGTGGGCGACAGCGCGTTGACGGCGATGTTGTCGGCGTACAACTCGGCCGCCAGGCCGGTGGAGAACCGCTCGATGGCCGCCTTGCACATCCCGTACACGGTGCCGCCGCGGCCGGCGAACCCGGTCGGCGGCATCGCCGGATGCCTGGCCGCGATCGAGGAGATGTTCAGGATCCAGCCGGCGCCCGCCTGCCGCATGTCCGGCAGCACCAGCCTGGCCAGCTCGAACGACGCCTCCACCTGGACCGCGAACATCAGCGCGTACCGCTTGGCGGTGAAGTCCTCGACCCGGCTGAAGTAGCTGACCGCCGCGTTGTTGACCAGGATGTCGGGCGGGCCGAGCTGCCGCCTGGTCTGCGCTACCAGCTGAGCGAGATCGGCCTGGCTGGACAAGTCCGTCCTGACTGCCAAGGCGTTCCCGCCCGAATGAACGATCGTGTCGACGGTCTGGCCGATGGTCCCTGGCAGCGGCCCGGCACCCTCGTCGGTCGTCCTGGCGGCAACCGCGACGGCGGCGCCCTCGGCCGCGAACCTGATGGCGATCGCCGCGCCGATGCCGCGGCTCGCGCCGGTGACGATCGCTACCTTGCCGTCGAGCAGGCCCATGCCGATCACTCCATCGGGGGGGTCCAGGGGGTTCGACCCCCAGGGCTGTACTGACCACGATCGCTTGACACGGGCAGTCTGCCACTTTCTAGAATGTAATTCTAGTTTGTCCGAAGACCTGCCGGAGGTTGCTGATGCCGCTTGATCACAGCATCGTCGGTCAGCCCGGGGAGCCGCACGTGCGGTCGTGGACGTCTGCGGACGCCCTGCTGTACGCGGTCGGGGTCGGTGCCGGGCTTGGCGACCCGCTGGCCGAGCTCGAGTTCACCACCGAGAACAGCGAGGGCGTGCAGCAGCAGGTGCTGCCGACGTACGGCGTGCTGCTGGCGCAGGCGCGCACGGCCCGCAGCCTCGGTGACTTCGACCGGGCCATGCTGGTGCACGCCGAGCAGGCCTTCGAGCTGCACCGGCCGATCCCGGTGACCGGCTCGGTACGGGCGGTGGCGACCGTGACCGGCATCTACGACAAGGGCTCAGGCGCGCTGGTGACCTCGGAAAGCGTGGCGGTGGACGCCGAGTCCGGCGAGCCGCTGGTGACGTCGCGCACCGGCACGTTCATCAGGGGCGAGGGCGGCTTCGGCGGGGAGCGCGGCGGCAGCTCGCCGTGGCAGCGGCCGGACCGGTCGCCAGACCTGCTGGTCGAGCAGCAGACCAGGCCGGAGCAGGCGCTGCTGTACCGGCTGTCCGGTGACCGGAACCCGCTGCACGCCGACCCGAAGTTCGCCGCCCGCGGCGGCTTCCCGCGGCCGATCCTGCACGGCCTGTGCACCTACGGGTTCACCGGCCGGGCGTTGCTGCACGCGCTGTGCGGCTCAGACCCGGCCAGGTTCCGCAGCATGTCAGGACGGTTCAGCGCGCCGGTGTTTCCCGGCGAGACGCTGGTGGTGTCCATCTGGGCCGACGGCGACGACGCTGCGCTGTTCCAGACCGCCAAGCAAGACGGGACCGTGGTGATCGACCGCGGCGTGCTGCGTCATGGCGAGCAGTCTGACGAAGCCGCGGCGGCTGCCTGATGCCGGGCGCAGCGATCGCCGGCATCCACGAGTTCGACAAGCGGGTAGCCGGCGGGCTGAGCAAGCTGCAGATCAAGGCGGAGTGCGCCAGGCTGGCGCTTGCTGACGCGGGGCTGACCTGGGCCGACGTCGACGCCGTCTACGACGCCGGCGAGTCGGGCTTCGGCTCGGGGCTGACCATCGCCGAGTACTTCGGGGTCAACCCGCGGGTCGTGGACACCACCTCGGTCGGCGGCTCGTCGTACGAGTTTCACGCGGCGCACGCAGCCCGCGACATCGCGGCCGGCGCCTGCCGGGTGGCGCTGCTGACCTACGGGTCGACCGCGCACAGCGAGTCGCGGGCGATCGGGACCGGCGCGCGGCGGCCGCCAGCCGAGCCGCAGCCAGCGGCCAACATGGACCTGCCGTACGGGATGACGCTGATCGGCAGCTACGCCACGGTGGCGCAGCGGCACATGGCGCAGTACGGCACGACGGCAGCGCAACTCGCCGAGATCGCGGTGACGACCAGGGCGCACGCCGTGCGGAATCCGGCGGCGGTGGCCGGGCTCGCCGACATCGGCATCAAGCGGACCGGCGAGATCACCGTCGACGACGTGCTCGGCTCCCGGTTGATCGCCGATCCGCTGCACCTGCTCGACTGCTGCATCGTGTCTGACGGCGGCGGCGCGGTGGTGATCGTGTCGGCCGACGTGGCCAGCGACATCCGCAAGCCGCCGGTCTGGATCCTCGGCTCCGGCGAGGCTGTTGGCTACCCCGGCTTCGGCTCGGACATCACCACGACCGCGGCTGTCTCGTCCGGGCCTGAGGCGTTCGGCCAGGCCGGGATCGGGCCGGACGAGATCGACATCGCGATGATCTACGACTCGTTCACGATCACGGTGCTCGCCATCCTTGAGGATCTCGGCTTCGCCAAGAAGGGCGAGGGCGGGCCGTACGTGGCCGGCGGCCGGCTGCGGTTCGACCAGCCTGGCGGGCCGGCGCTGAACACCGACGGCGGCGGGTTGTCGTCCAACCACCCTGGCATGCGCGGCATCTTCCTGCTGATCGAGGCGGTCAGGCAGCTACGCGGCGAGTCCACGTCGCAGGTGCCGGGCGCCAGGCTAGCCGTCGCGCACGGCAACGGCGGTCAGCTCGGCAGCCGGCACGCGGCCGGCACCGTGATCCTGGGAAGGGAGTAGCGCGCCGATGACTGCTGCTGTCCCCGAGCGGCCGCTGCCCGCACCTGACGAGCCGGACACCGCGCCGTTCTGGGCCGCGACTCGCTCGCACAAGCTGACCTACCAGGTCTGCCTGGACTGCGGCGACGTGGTCTTCTACCCGCGGCGGCACTGCACCGGCTGCCTGTCGGGCTCGCTGGACTGGCGTGCGTCGGCAGGGCTTGGCACCGTGTACACGTTTACCGTGATCAGGCAGCACGGGCATCCGTACTTCAGGTCACGGCTGCCGTACGTGGTCGGCTGGATCGACCTGGCCGAGGGGTTCAGGATGCTGGCAGAGATCGCGGTGCCGCCGGCCGACGCGGCGGTCGGCCTGCCGGTCCAGCTGTCCTGGGAAGACCACGCCGAGGTCAGCATCCCGGTGTTCCGGCCGGCCTAACGGTGCCATCCTGGCGAAGCCGGAGGATCCGCAGCCAGCCGGCGGACCTTCGCGGCTAATCTCCTTAGCAGTGCACGAAGGCACGGCCCAGGGGAGAGGCAGCCTGATGGCGGCGTTGGATGGTGTCAAGCACACGGTCGATGCAGACGAAGATGGCGTCTGGTGTGCCCGCGCCCAGCTAGGCGACCAGGGCTTCGCGCATGGCGACGGCGACACGCAGAAGGCAGCGCTGGCCGACCTGGCGGACGCGGTTGCCGCGTTACTGGCCGTGCTCGGCGAGCCGGTCGATGCCACGGTCGAGGCGGTCGATGGCACGGTCGAGGCGGTTGCTGGCACGGTCGAGCCGGCCGATGACACGGTCGAGCCGGTCAGGCAGCCGCAGCGGCCTGGCGGGGACGCCTGATGCCGACGGAGCTTCCTGAGGTCTCCGGTGCCCGTTTCGTCCGCGCGCTCGACCGGGCTGGCTACAAGGTCGTCAAGGTCATCGGGCACCATCACGTGCTGCAGCGGGCGGACGGGCGGACGGTCACCGTGCCGGTCCGGCCAGGCCACGACCTGGCCAAGGGGACGATGCAGGCGGTGCTCACCGACGCCGAGATCACGCCGGCCAAGTTCGACCGGCTGCTGCATGCCTGGCGCAAGGCGCTGAAGCCGATCCCGCAGATGTTCGACTGGTACAAGAACAACTCGGTGGCCGGCACGCTGCTGATCGCCGGCTACCTGATCGTCAAGGGCTACGTGATCGCCAGGGGAGACCTGTCTACGGCGCTCGGCATCCTGCAGTATGCGGGCCTGGCCAGCGTGGTCGTGGCCGGGCTGCTGTCCAGCCTGCCCATCCTGGCCGCGCTGATGTTCGGCTGGACGGCGTTCCGCACCTGCCGCGCGATCGTGCAGCCCAGCATGCCAGGCGTGCAGTCAGAATTCGCCGGCGTCAGGCCGCAACTGGCGGCGGTGATGGCCGGCGCGTTCGCTGTCGGGTTCTTCTTCACCCCCTGGCCGTGGCTGGCGGCGGCCTTGCTGCTCGGTCTCGCCGGCGGGGCGCTGGAGGGCTGGCAGCCACGGCGGCGCGGGATCGTGCGTACCGCGCTGGCAGTGTGCGCCAGCTACGCGGTGCTCTCCATGCTGTATACGGCCTGGCTGCCGCACGTGGTCGTGTCCTTCCGCCCGGTCGCCACCGCGGCGCGGCACACCAGGACACCGGCCCAGCGAGTCGGCTACGTGCTCGAGGACGACCCGGACGGCTG
>JASHQL010000154.1 GCA_030039155.1 Streptosporangiaceae bacterium
GCGTGATGGTGCTGGACATCAGCATCGGCTCGATCTTCGCCGCGGTCATTCCCGGCGAGCTGCGGGCCAGGGTGTCCGGCGCGTTCCAGGCGGTGAACTACGGCTCGCGGCCGGCCGGCGCGCTGATCGGCGGCGTTCTCGGCACCGTGATCGGGCTCCGGCTGGCGCTGTGGATCGCGGCCGGCGGTGCGGTGCTCGGCGTGCTCTGGATGCTGCCGTCCCCGCTGCCGAGGTTCAGGTCAGCAACGGACGGCACCGCGAATGCCGAACCTGCATGACGCCGCGCCGGGCCGGCTCAGGTCACTCCAGGGCCTCGGCACGATCAGGCGTCTACCAGCTCCGAGGTCTCTACCTCTACGCCCGCTAGCTCGGCCCGAAACCTCGTGCCAGGATCGGTCGTTCCCTCGCGAGCGAGGGAAGCTCGGATTCCCTGCAGGAACTCCGTTGCCGCCTCCAGCAGGCTGGACTTGACTTCGAGGGGCGTCCAACGCCACAGCTTCAAGCCATCTGCCAGGGCAAACACGGCTCTATTGCCGGAGAACATCGCGTCAACCGACGAATCCAAGTCGTCAGTCGATTCGTACAAGTCCGGCCGAGCGTCGGCAGGGATTTCTGTGTAAGCCCATACTGTCAAGCGCTCGTCGGGCTCACCGATGAGCGTGAAGAGCACAGCCCGACCATCATGACGGTGGAAGGTACCGGCAGTCGGGATGTCGTACTCATGCCAGACTTCGACGTCATCGATCCCAGGCGCAGGCGCCCAAGGCGCGTGTCCATGCTTGACAAGTGCGTCTAGGTTCATGTCATTACCCCTCTTGCCCATTGAAGCACGAGTCAAAATCTGCTGAAACCGCGTTTGTCCAGGCTGGATTCTGAGTTTCAAGGGCATCCTCTGCAGGCCAGACGACGGAAACGTGAACGAACGGTGCCACCCGCCCAGGCGTGTGGACGACTGCGAAACCAACCTTGCGGAGCGCTCCGGCGGTGGTTCTCCGCAGGCCGGCCCGCTCTAAGACCGCCGGGTTTGCTGCGTGACGTCTTACGTACTTGCTGACCTCAGCCAGCGTCCAACCGTCCGCCATCAGCAAAGACACACTCGACTCGCGCTCCGCGCGCGGCTTGTTGCGGAACTCCCTGCGATCGCTTGTGTACTGAACTAAGACGGTTTCATCCGAGATACACCGATCTGGCGGCACTGCGCAGTCGCAGGTTCTTCTGCGGAATTGGGCGGCAGACTCGGCCACGCTCGGAGGCTACTCGCTCGTGGCGATCGCAGTTGGAGCTGAGCGATCTAGGTGGAAGATTTCCCAGTCGACAGGTATGAATCGATATCAATTTGCAATGGAGATCAACGCCTGACGCCGTTTGATCACGGTGCCGCGGTCCTGGTGGACCTAGCTAAGGTGGCGGCTAAACCCAGCCCAGGCTACGTACTCATCCGGGTGTGGAAGCCACTTGTCCAGGCAAGGCGTGCTGCGGGCGCTTGGTGCAAGACACGGTTGCGCACCACGGCGAGCATGTGACCGGCCCGCTGGCGCAGATCGCCCGCCGTGGTGCCCGTGCCTGACGTGCGCTTTCTCAGATTCGGTAGAAGAGGTTGAGGAACCTGTCGGCCAGCGCCTGGTCGCCGACCGCGGTGCCGCCGTTGACCCGGCCGAACGCGGTGAGCACCATGCTGCCTGCGTCGAACTCGATCCTGGCGGGCAGGTCGTCGATGTCGCCAGGCTCGTAGGCCATGCCCTCTTCGCTGATCGAGACGCGGAAGTCGCCGCCGTTGCGGCCGCCTACCCTGATGCCGATGGTGAACGGGCTGAGGTCGGCGTCCGGCTTGATCGTTGACTGCCAGATGATGAACATGAACGGCACGAGCAGGTCGGCCGCGTCCGCGGACAGCGCGTGCGCCCTGCCGGTGCCCTGCTTGATGTCCCAGGTGTGCACGCCGTAGTCCATCAGCTGGCCGGCCGCGTAGATGAACGCGGGCACCGGTCCCATGTAGGCGTGCGGGACCATCAGCCCGCCCCACTCTTCCTCGCTGAGCGGCTCGAGGATGTCCATCATCTTGTCCAGGTCGGTGCGCACCCTGGCCATCATGTCGGCCTGCGACAGGCTGCCGAACTCCTGCGCGGAGTTGCCGGCCCGCTCGTGCATGACCACCAGGCCGAAGGCCGCAGGCGCGTCGGCGCCGCCCCTGGCGATCTCGAATGACTTGAAGTACCCCTCTGTCGTGTCCACCAGGTGCCCGATGACGTCCTTGACCTTCCAGCTCTCGCAGGCGGTCGGCGCGTCCCAGGCGTCCGGCTGGTCGGCCAGGGCGAACATCTGGTTCGCCTCCTCCCTGACCACCCGCAAGATGGTGGGCTTCCCCTCGTAGGTCATGGCGTTCCACTCGGTCATGCCGTCACCTCAGATCAGCTCTTGCCGACCTCCTCGGGCAGCGGTCCAGCCTGGAGTTCGGCACCGGGGGTTCGTATTGTGAACCGTTGTGCGGCTCACAGTACGCAAGCCCAGCGCACCGCTGCCGGTGATGTCAATGGCTCAGCTCGGGCTGGCCAACAGCGCTGGCTAGCCCGCCAGGCTCAGGCTGGCCAGCGCCGCGCCGTAGCGCATGGCGACCATCTGGCCGATCGCGTGGTGGGCACCAAGCGGCGGGGCGAGCGGAGCGCCGAGCCTGCTGGCCAGCGACTGCAACTCCTGCGCCGGCACCTCGGGCCCGATGATGCAGGGCGAGATCGCTGGATGATCCGCGCCGGCCTGCTGCAGCCTGGTGATCCCGGCGCTGATGCTGGCCGGATCGGAGATCGCCGCCGCGGTGGTCGGCACCGAGAGCCTGGACGCGAGGAACACGGCGGCAACCGCGGCGTCCCTGGCCGCCGCCTCGCCGTAGCCGGACAGCACCAGCACGCCGTGGCTCCCGGTGGACAGGCTCAGCCCGCTCGACCTGAGCTGCCTGGCCAGGCCGGCTTCCGCCAGCCTCGCGTGCAGCGCCTCCGCGACCATCGGGTGCGGGCCGAGGTGCGCCGCCAGCAGGGCCTGGTCGTGCACCCGGCTGACCGCCTGGGCCATCGCGGTGTCGGCCGCGGGCAGCGGGCTGAGCAGCAGCGGCACTACCACGGCGGTGAGCCCGCCGGCGCCGTCCGGCGACCCTGCCTGGTGGCCGGGATCCTGCTGGCCCGCGAGGCAGTCGGCGAGGCTGGGGGAGTCACCGCCGAGATAACCCACCCTGACGTCGACACCGGGGCAGGACAGGCTGGCGATCGCGGCGATCTCGTCGGCCACCCTGGCCTGGTCCGCTGCCGCCGTGCCTGGTACCGCGATCACCAGGGCCGGCGCGTCCGAGGCCACTGACAGCCGGTGCGGGCTGCGGTGCCGGCCGCCGCGCCTGGTCCTCGACGTTCTTTGGGGTAGTGGATCGCCAGGCTGTGCCAGCTGGCCACCGCGCTGCGGGAGCGGCTCATCGCGCCGTGGGAGCGGCTCGCCACGCTGCGGGAGCTGCTCACCGCGCCGTGGGAGCGGCTCGCTGCGCAGCGGGAACTGCTCGCCACGCTGCGGGAGCTGGCCACCGCGCTGCGGGAGCGGTCCCTGGTAGTCGCTGGAGCCTGTCACGCGCTGTATCGTAATCGGCCTTCTGCGGATACCGTTCGCGTTCTGCGATGTTCAGGCCGGAAAATACTTATGTCACCGTTTCGTGCTACTCGGCGCGGAGCATGCTCTGGAACACCGCGATCAGCGCGCTTTTCTGCTGCTCGGTGAGCCGGTCCTCGGCCTGAATGGCCTGCTCCACCCCGGCCCGCTGGCCGGCCTGCGGCTGCTCCTCGGCGCTGTCGCCGTGCCTGAGCAGCCCGGCGTGCGAGAGCAGGGATTCGGTCGACACGTTCAGCGCCTCGGAGATCAGCCTGATCACCCGGACGGACGGCTGGTGCAGGCCGCGCTCGATCTGGCTCAGGTACGGATTCGACAGCTTCGTCCGCTCCGCGAGCTGGCGGAGCGACATGTTGGCCTTCTTCCGCTTGTCGTGGATGAAGGCGCCGAGCGCCTGCATCTGCGAGTCCCACGGCGGCTCGTTCATCGGCTTCCTCGGTCCGGTCGCGCGGACGCGGCGGGCGGCCCGGTGGCCACCCGCCGCGGCGAGCGGTTACTTCTTGGCGGTCTTCGCCTTGCCGGCGGCGCTGGCCCTTTTGGCCTGAGCCTGCTTGGCGGCGGGCTTCGGCGTGCTGGTCTTGCGGGTCTCGGCGCTGCTGGCCGTCGCGGTGTCCGGCTGGTCGGCGGCTGCCTCCGGCTGCGCGACGTCGGTGTCGTCCGCGATGTCGGTGGTGCCGGCGGCCTCGGTCGCGACCTCGGTGCTGTCGGCGACCTCGGTGCCGTCGGCGACCTCGGTGTCGTCCACGACCTCGGTGCTGGCCGGGACCGCATGCAGCTGAACCGTCGCGTCAGCGGTTGCCCGCGGCGAGCCGTGCCGCACCGCGGTCGCCCGCGAGGTGACGGCGTCGGCGGCCTTGGTCAGGAACGCGGCGCCCTCGGCAAGCACCGGAGCGGCGCTGTGCAGCGTCCGGCCGGCAAACTTGAGCTGGGCGGCGAGCACCCTGCCCGCCAGCCGTTCGGCGCTGTCGGCGAGCTCCTCGGTGCCGGGAATCTTGTGCAGCGGCTGGGCCGGCAGCTTCGGCAGCTTGACCTCGGGCAGCCTGACCTCAGGCAGCTTGACCTGGGGCAGCTTTACGTCGCGCAGCTTGGCGCTTGCCTGCTTCACGTCGGCAAGCGTGGGCAGCGAGACCGTTGGCAGCTTGGGCTTGGGCAGCTGGGTGGCTGACGGCTTCGGCAGATGCGTGCGCACCGACTTGGCGGTGTCGGTCCAGGTGCGCACCGCGCTCGCGGCGGTCTCCTGGCCCTTGCGGAACTGCTCCTGGCTTGCCTTCACGGCGCCAGTCAGCTGCTCCTGCAGCTCGCGCGCCATGGCACGGGCCTCAATCATCGGGGTCCTCCCTCAGTGGTGGTATGCAAACTATATCAAGCACAGCGCGCAATATGTCAAGCGGGCAGGTCACGGGCACGCGAACGGAGGCTCGCGC
>JASHQL010000155.1 GCA_030039155.1 Streptosporangiaceae bacterium
AGCGTGCGGGTCGGGCCGTGGACCGCGCACATCGCCGACGCCGGGGACGGCGACTACTCGGGTGCGGGCGGCATCGAGGCCACACAGCGCGAACGCACGATGCAGCGCGGGAACGGCAACGGCAGGCCTGGGCCGGGCGCGCGGACTGCGGTCACCGACCGGCCAGGCCGCGGTCCCGGCGGTGGCGGGTACGGTCCTGGTGACGGCGGCCGGGGCGGCCGGGGCGGCCGCATGCAGCCTCGCTACCCGCGCACCAGGGGCGAGCGGTTCAAGTACTGGATCAAGTCAGGCACCTGGTGGCGGCACTGGACGTGGAAGAAGGCCGTCGGCGTCTGCTTCGGCTTCTTCGCCTTCCTGGTGCTGTCCGGGATCGTCGCGGTCTTCGTCAAGTACGAGACCACCTCGATCCCGACAGCGGAGACCGCGCTGCTCAAGGGGCAGTCGTCCAACGTCTACTTCAGTGACGGCAAGCTGCTCGGCACGTTCTCCAATGGCGGCTTCACCCACCAGATCCTGCAGACCAACCAGATTCCCAGGATCATGGACCAGGCAATGGTCGCGGCCGAGGACCGGCACTTCTACACCGAAGGCGGGATCTCGCTCACCGGCACGATCAGGGCCGCGCTGCATGACCTGTCCGGCAGCGGGAACCTGCAGGGTGCCTCGACGATCACCGAGCAGTACGTCAAGAACTACTACCAGAGCCTGAGCAGCCAGGCCGCGACTCAGTCGATCAATTACAAGATCGATGAGATCATCGTCGCCGTCAAGATCGCGCACGAGCGGTCCAAGTCCTGGATCCTCACCCAGTACCTCAACACCGCGCCGTTCGGCCCGCAGACCTATGGGGTCGGCGCGGCCGCGCAGCAGTACTTCAACATCAACCTGACCAAGCCGGGCAGCACGCTGTCGGTCGCGCGCGCCGCGATGCTCGCCGCGATCCCGAACAGCCCTGGCGTGCTGACCCCGTACCCGGACGCCGGGGTCGGCTACACGATGCTGGTCCAGCGCTGGCAGTACGTGCTGCACTACATGGTGGTCGACGGCGCGATCAGCCAGCAGCAAGCGACCAGCCTGTGCGAGCAGTGCGCGCTGCCGCAGGCAGAGAAGGTCTTCAACAAGGCAGTCCAGGTGATCCCGCCAGGCTCGAACAGCGGCTTTACCGGGACCCGCAACTACCTGATGAACATGGTGCTGCAAGAGCTCGAAGGCAGCTACCACTACAGCAGGAGCTACATCGACACCGCCGGGCTGAAGGTGTACACGACCTTCAGCCAGAAGCTGATGGAGGCCCTGGCCCGCGCGGTCAGCAGCACCAAGGCGCAGATCAGGGGCGACGGCGGGCAGTTCCCCTGGTACGCGCACGTCGGCGCCGTCCTTGAGGACCCGCGCAACGGTGCCATCCTGGCCATCTACGGCGGGCCTGGCGCTGGCGTGAAGCACTGCTACCGGCTGCAGTGCGACGACAACAGTGCCGAGGTGCCGCACCAGGCCGGATCGTCGTTCAAGCCGTACGTGCTCGCCGCGGCGGTGCACGCGGGCATGAACACGCAGACCAGCATCCTGAACGGGTACTCGCCGCTGTGCGTGCCACCGGACACCATGTCAGCGACGCTGTCGATTGTCCGCAGCGAGTCTGCCTGCCTCAGCACGCTCGGCCCGAAGGGCTACTGGTACTCCATCGACACCTCGCTCGGCCCGATCCATCCGGCCGAGGCCGCGGCGGTCTCGTCCAACCCTGCCTTCGAGGACCTGGCGCACAAGGTCGGCAACGACAACATCCTGCGAATGGCCAAGGCGCTTGGCGTCGGCCAGGATCCGTTCAACCAGTGGGGTGAGAACGACCTGACGAACGCCGAGGACACCTTCGGCCAGAACGCGACCGGGCCGAACGCTCACCCCGGCTCGATCACGCTTGCCCTCGGCGCGTCAGGTTCCGACCTGACCGCGGTCGAGCAGGCCAACACCTTCGCGACCCTGGTGAACGGCGGCACCTCCTACCGCACGCACGTGATCGCCAAGCTCATGCAGGGCAACAAGAACCTGACCCTGCCCAACCCAGGCACCCAGGCGCTCAGCCCGGCCGCGGCGGCCGACGAGGACTTTGCGCTGTCCTTCGACAACACCCCGACCTACGGCGGCACGGCCTACCCCGCGGCGGCCTGGGACCGGCCGGTGATCGGCAAGACCGGCACCACCAACACCGCGCAGGATGCCTGGTTCATCGGCGCGATCCCGCAGTACTCGCTCTCGGTCACGATGTACACCAACGACCAGAACAGCAGCGAGACCAGCCAGTCGCTGAACGGGCTCCCGCAGTTGCCTGGCTACTCCGACGCTGGCGGCTACGGCGGTCAGTGGCCGGCCACCCTCTGGCACAACTTCATGACGACCGAGTTCGCGAACCTGCCGGTCAAGCAGCTGCCGACGCCGAATTTCACCGGCTTCACCAAGTGGGTGCAGGTCAGGCCGATGAAGAAGAAGCAGTCCTGCCTGCCGTTCCAGTTCAAGCACTGCACGAACTGCCCGCCTGGCCAGGGGAACGGCCACGGGCACCAGTGCGATACGTCGCCGAGCCCGAGCCCGACCTGCAGCCAGCAGTTCCCTGGCCAGCCGTGCAGCCCGTCGACGAGTTCGAGCCCGTCGCCGACGACCTCATGCACGCCGGTGTTCCCTGGCGGTCCTTGCCCGTCGGACAGCCCCACGGCAGGTGCCATGCCGGACAAGCAGGCGGTGGCCGCGGGGGCGGCCAGGCAGTTCGCCGAGCCGGCCTCGATCGGCCTGCTGATATTGCCGCCGTTGCTGCTCAGGAAGCGGCGAAGATACCGCCGGTAGGCTGGCGCACGGCTAGCGCCTGGCGCTCTTTGCGGTGGCCGCGCTGAAGTGCCGGTCGAGCAGCTTGTCGAAGGCGTCGCTGCGGAGCGGACGGGAGAACAGGTAGCCCTGCGCGACGCGGCAGCCGACCAGCTGCAGCCGGCGGGCCTGGTCGTCGGTCTCCACGCCCTCGGCCACCGTGGCGATGCCCATGGCGTTCGCCAGGTCGATGACCGCGCGGACGATCGCGGCGTCCACCGGGCTCTGCGCGATTCCCTGCACGAACGCCCTGTCGACCTTCACCTCGTGCACCGGGAACTGCTTGAGGTAGGCAAGGCTGGAGTGGCCGGTGCCGAAGTCGTCGATGGCCAGCCGCACGCCAAGCCGGTTGAGCTTCTTCATGATCTCGCGAGCGCCGGTGAGGTCCTCCATCACCATGGTCTCGGTAATCTCGAAAATGAGCGCGTCAGACGGCAGGCCAGCCGCGTCAAGCGCGGTGGCGACCTGGGACAGGAATCCGGCTTCCTGGAACTGGCGCGGTGACAGGTTGACGCTCATCGGAAAGTCGATCGCCAGCCGGTCCCTGATCGAGCGCACCTGCTGGCAGGCGTGCTCAAGCACAATGCGCCCGAGCGGCAGGATAAGGCCGGTTTCCTCGGCCATCGGGATAAAGCTCATCGGCGGAATCAGGCCGTTCACCGGGTGCCGCCAGCGGACCAGGGCTTCGGCCCCGACGATCCGCCGTTCATCGAGCGAATAGAACGGCTGGTAATGCACTTCGAGCTCGCCGCGATCGAGACCCCGGCGCAGGTCTGCCTCGATCTGGATACGCTCCGCCGAGCGCGTGCCCATAGAAACCTGATTGAACACCTTGTAGACGCTGCCGCCGCCCTTGGCCTTCGCGTCATACATCGCCACGTCGGCGTCGCGTAACACGTCGTCGGCCGTCTTGCCAGGCTCGGTCAGCGCGATGCCGACCGAGACGGTCGCGACCATCTCGTAGCCGCCGGACAGCACCATCGGCTGGCCGACCGCCGCGCAGATCCTGCGCGCCGCGACGATGGCCTCCCCGACGCCGGCGACGTCCTCGAGCAGGACCACGAACTCGTCGCCGCCAAACCTGGCGAGCACGTCGTTGCCGCGGATCACCCCGTTCATCCGGGAGCCGATCGCGACCAGGAACTCGTCACCGGTCACGTGCCCGAGGCTGTCGTTGATGCTCTTGAACCGGTCGACGTCGACGAAGATCAGCGCATGCGTCTTGCGGTCAAGCGCCGACCTGGTGAGCGCCTGATCCAGCCGCTCGACCAGCAGCCTGCGGTTCGCCAGCCCGGTCAGGCTGTCGTAGAACGCGTGGTGGTGCAGCTCGTCCTCGAACGACTTGCGCTCGGTGATGTCGCGGAACGCGATCACCGCCCCTGACGGCTTGCCGCCGCTCAGCACCGCCGAGGCCGTGTAGGCAACCGGGATGCTGTCGCCGCTGCGGCCGGTGAACCGCGCGTCGTCCTCACGGATCGTCCGCCGAGTCCGCATGGCCTCGCGCGCGGGCACCAGCAGGAAGTCCGGCGCGAGCTCCGCGCTGTCGCTGGCTGGCTGGCCGGCCGTGATGTTGACCTGCGGCAGGCCGATCAGCTCCGCCGCTGCCGGGTTCACGAAGGTGAGCTTGCCTGCCGCGTCGACGGCGCAGACGCCCTCGCCGATGTTGAGCGTGATCGAGGCCAGCCGTTCGCGCTGCGCCCGGACCTGCTGATACAGCCCGGCATTGCGGAGCGCGCCGTTGCCGACCGCGGCGAGCGCGCGTAACAGCCCGCGATCCGCCTCGTCGAACGGCTCTTCCCTGCGCCGGCCGGAGGCTACCAGCCACCGCGGCCGGTCAGCCACCGTCATCGGCGCCGCCAGCTCGCCGGCAGCAGGCTGGTCCGCGGCGAGCGCGGCATCCGGGCTGCGCAGCAGCTCACGCACCGATCCCAGGATGGTGTCGAGCACGGCCTGCTCGTGCAGGCCGCGGTTGGCCTGCAGGGTGACCTGGTACAGGCCTTCCATCCTGGACCGGTCATACAGCGCCGCGAACCGCGCGCTGATCAGCCTGCGTTGCAGGAACAACCCGGGCACGGCCAGCGCCAACGCCCACAGCTTGGCGTGAATCGCGAGTGCCAGCACGACCCCGACCAGCGCACCGCCGCCGGCCAGCGCCACCTGGAACATCAGGTCCCCGGCGAACTCGGACCACCTGGTGCCCATCGTCACCAGCACGCTGTTGACCAGCGTGGTGTTCGCCACGAAATACACGGCGGTGCCGAGCGCCACCGCAGCGAGCTGGGCGGCGGTGAGGGCGGGAGTCGGGACGGCGATGCTGCGGCTGGCGGCCAGGCCGAGCCCTGCGGCGATCAGCACCTGGCCGACGTTGAACGCGGACTTGACCAGCGCCCGGCGGCGCACCGCCTGGGCGAGCACGCTGGCCAGCCCGAGCGTGGCCAGCGTCAGCAGCGGCGGCAGCAGCAGCGCGAGGATCACGAAGAACGCCTCGTCTAGGTGGAAGGTCTCGGACTCGCCGCCCCTGAAGACCACGACCGGCCAGACCCAGCTGCCGAATACCAGCGTCCCGATGGCGGCGGCGACCACCCACTGGCCGCTGCTGACCTGCCAGGGCGCCGGCTGGCGCAGCCCGGCGACGAGCAGCGCCAGCAGGCCGCCCGCCACCGAAGCCGCGACAAGCGCCGCGGTCGCTCGCGGTAACTTCATGGCTGCCGGACCCAGCCGGTCAGTTCCACGCCGAGCAGGCCCAGGCGGAGCCGCTCCAGGCGGCGCCTGCCCAGGCCGAGCCGGCCCACCCCGCGTCGTTCCATGCCTTGCCGGTCCAGTCCAGGCTGTTCCACTCGGCACCGGCCCAGCCGCCGTCGTTCCATGCCTTGCCGGTCCAGGTGAAGCCGTTCCAGTCCGAGCCGTTCCAGTTCCAGCCGTCCCAGTCGGCGTCGCCGCCAGGCTGCTGGCTGGCCGGGAGCCCGGACCAGAGCTGGGTGTTCCAGGTGTCAGCCGATCCGGTCGGCGCCAGCGACACCGTCCCGCCAAGCAGGTTCAGCGTGAGGCCTGGCGCGGTCTGGTCGAAGTCCATCGGGCCGGCCGTGGCCGCCGCGTACGCATTCAGCGCGCCGTGCCCGTCCACGAAGGGGTTGCCGACCGGCCCAGGGTTGGTGGTGCCGAGCAGCCTGGCCTTGAGCTGGTCCGGCGTCAGGTCCGGGTTGTCGGCCAGCACCAGCGCGGCAGCACCGCTGGTGATGGCCGCGCTGAACGAGGTGCCCGACCCGACGAAGTTGGCCGAGCCGATCCGCGCCGACGGGTAGTCCTGGTAGATCGTCGACCCCGGCGCTGCCAGGCTCACCACCGACCGGCCCGAGGTGACCAGGTCGGGCTTGACCCAGCCGTCGGGCGAGGTCGGGCCCACGCTGCTGAAGTCGTTCATCTCGTCATCGGCGACGTTCGGCTGCGCCATGTCATCAAGCGCCCCGACGGTGATGACCAGCGGGTCGTCACCCGGCGACAGGATGGTGCCGTTGGACGGCCCGGCGTTGCCTGCCGAGACCACCACGGCGATGCCCGCGTTCCACGCTGCCTGCACGGCCTGGTCCAGCGGGTTGATCACGGTTGACGTCATCGGCTGGAAGCCGAGCGAGATGTTCAGCACCCGGATGCCGTAGCTGGCTTCGTGATCGATGGCCCACTGCACGCCGGTGATGAGGGTGCTGAGGTTCGTGACGCCACTCGCGCCCGCAACCTTGATCGACACCAGGTCCGCGCCCGGTGCCTCGCCCGAGTACTGGCCGCCTGAGGACGCGCCGTCGCCCGCGATCAGGCCGGCCACGAAGGTGCCGTGCCCGTAGTCGTCCTGGAACGGGTTGCCCGCACCGGTCAGGTCCACCCCGCCGATCAGCCGCCCGGCGAAGTCGGGGAGGTTATCGATGCCGGTGTCAAGCACCGCCACCGTGACGCCCTGGCCGGTGTCGCCCTGGGCGGCGAGCTGGGTCGCGCCGGTCTGCTGCAGGAACTCATCGGACGGCGTGTGCGGTCCGGTCGACTCCGGCACCGACTGCACGTTCACCGAGATGTCCGGGGTCACGATGATGCCAGGCAGCGCCGCGAGCACGGGTTCGGCGATCGACGGAATCGCGGCCTCGACACCGTCGATCACGTGATACTGCGTCAGCACCGTGCCAAGCACGCTGAGCACCGCCTGGACCGGGCTCAACAGTCCGTCGGAGGTGACAATAACGTCCACCGTGTTGCTCGCCGACGCCGACGCTGGCGGCGTAGCTGCCAATGATGTACCGACAAAGGTGGCCAGGATCGCAATGCCGGCTAACGCCAGCCGGACTTTCCGGTGGGCGCGCCGTGAGCTATTACGACCGACTGCACCGACGAAACCGGTTTGCCACATCCCGCAGCCTCCCTTGGCGCAATTACCGGTCCCACGGTACCCAGGGGCGGCATTCTTTAGCAGGAAATTCACCGCAAAGGGCGGGCTGACCTCGGTGAATAGGAGCCTTCAATCGGCTGCATGAATACTCAATGTAATCACCGAAGTGGCCTGGAATTCACTCACGCAATTGCGCGGATCCGGAAGAAAATGCCGATCAGATACCAGGCTGCCCGGCGCGGCAGCATGCGGACGGCATTTTGCATCGTTTCGTACGGCGAACGCCTGACTACGTTCTGTAGCCAGGCGTTCGCTGGTCAGAAGTGTCCGGTGCTACAGCTTGGCGCGCAGCCAGCGGACGTCACCGGCGGCGTCAGGGGTCTCGCAGATCACCGTCGCACCCGCGGACCTGACCACGTCGAGGATCAGGCCGGGATCGATCTGCCCGGACTCGAGGCCAGCATGCCGGTCCCGGCCTGAGCCGAACTCGTCCCGCGAGTTGTTGCAGTGCACCAGGTCGATCCGCCCGGTCACCGCCGTCAGCCGGTCCACGATCGTGGCCAGGTCCTCGCCAGCGGCGAAGGCGTGGCAGGTGTCCAGGCAGAAGCCGACCTCGCCGCCGCCGGCCGCCGCTGCGTCGGCGACCGCATCCCACAGCCTGGCGATCGCGTCAATGCCGCGCGCCATCGCGCCGTCGCCGCCCGCGGTGTTCTCGATCAGCAGCGGCACCGGCCGCTCGATCCGCTCGATGGCCTTGGTCCAGCTGTCGTAGCCCAGCTGCGGGTCGGTGCCCGCGGTCACGTGCCCGCCATGCACGATCAGGCCCTTGGCGCCGATCGATGCCGCGGCCTTGAGCTGCTGCTCGAGCAGCTTGCGGCTTGGGATCCTGATCCTGTTGTTCGGCGACGCGACGTTGATGATGTACTGCGCGTGCACGTACGGGTAGACGTCAGCGGCCTCGAAGGCGGCGCGCAACTCGGCCGGCTCGCGCGGGAAGGCCGGCGCCTGCCAGCCTTGCGGGTCGCCGAGGAAGAACTGCACGGCATCGGCTCCGGTCGCCTGGGCCTGGTCCAGCGGGTCACCCTCGTGCAGATGCAGACCGATCCGAGTCATGCCGACGAGCCTAGCCCGGCGCTCCGCAGACCCCGGCGAGCCTCGCGCCTCGGATGACCACGCCCTGATCATGGGCTCCAGTGGCAGAGCGCGCACTGGACGCCATGATCACCGGGCTGCTGGCGGCGCCGATCCGCAATCAGCCGAAGCCGCCGTGGGCAATGGCAAGGCCCATGCCGACGAACCCGGCGATGATCCCGGCCACGATAAAGACCCGCTGCTCCCTGGTATCCGACATCATCTGGGCGACCAGGCCGCCGCCGAACGCGGCCATGCCAAGGATCGTGGCCGGCAGGTGAGTCTTCACGATCAGGCCGAAGGCGAACGCGCAGATGCCGGCCGCGAAGACCAGCAAGGTCACGGTGTTCATCACCGGATGGCGCTGGCCGTCGCTGTTCAGCGTGGGCCGCAGCGCGGGTGGCGGAGCCTGTGCCGGTTCCGGCAGCACAGCGGCGCCAGGCGTGCCGCCGCCCGGCGTCGCCTGCCCGGCCTGGGCTGGTCCCCGCTGGCCTGGTGCGGCCATGGCTGCTACCCCTCTCGAACGCCGAAGCTCATGATGATCGTCTCTCTAGTCTGTCCCCCTGGCGGCCAGAAGGGAATCACCGGGCGCTGACTGCCTCGGGTTGCGGGCCCGGCCAGCGTGCCGCCCCTCGTTCCCGTACCGAAAGGCAATCGGCGGTCGGGGATGTCCTGGCTGGCTGGTAAGCTGGCGCGGCTGCGCAAGACCGCCCGAGCGGCGTGCGCGCGGCTCCTCCTGTCACGGAAAGACCGTGACCGCGTGAGTCCGAAGGAGGCTGCGTAGCAGTATGCGCCGCTACGAGATGATGATCATCCTCGACCCCTCGCTCGAGGAGCGCACCGTCCAGCCGTCGCTCGACCAGTTCCTCAAGGTGGTCACCGCGGCGGGCGGGACCGTGGACAAGGTCGACGTGTGGGGCCGCCGCCGGCTGGCCTATGAGATCGACAAAAAGTCAGAGGGCATCTATACCGTGGTTGACATGACCGCGGAGCCGGACGCCGTCAAGGAACTTGACCGCCAGCTCAACCTGAACGAGGCGGTCCTGCGGACCAAGATCCTGCGGCCGGACCTGCACTAGCGCTGGTCCCGGCTGCCTGAGCTCGACTGACCAACCCCCGAGCGACCGGGAGCAAGCCCGATGGCAGCAGGCGATACCCAGATCACCATCATCGGCAACCTCGTCGATGACCCAGAACTCCGCTACACCCCGACCGGCCAGGCGGTCGCCAAGTTCCGGGTGGCCTCGACGCCCAGGTACATGGACAGGACCACGAACGAGTGGAAAGACGGCGACTCGCTGTTCTTGTCCTGCAACATCTGGCGGCAGGCCGCGGAGAACGTGGCGGAGAGCCTGCAGCGCGGCATGCGGGTGATCGTCTCCGGCCGGCTCAGGCAGCGGTCCTACGAGACCAAGGAAGGCGAGAAGCGCACCGTCTATGAGGTCGAGGTCGACGAGGTCGGCCCGTCGCTGCGCAACGCCTCGGCGAAGGTCACCAAGTCGCAGCGGTCAGGCGGCGGCTACGGCGGCCAGTCCGGCGGAGGCGCCCAGGGCGGGTATGGTGGGGGCGCCGGAGGGCGCACCGACGACCCGTGGGCATCCGACGCCGGCGGCGACTCCGGGCTCTCGGACGAGCCGCCGTTCTGATCGAACCAGCTACCTGACCCGACGCCCCGCCACCCGCGGGGCCTGACCAGCCCGCCCCGCGGCCGCGGGGCGGGCGATACGGGACCCGCCAGCCGGCGGGATCCGGGAACCGACCATCCCCGCCGCGTGCGGGGCTCTGAGGAGCACCACGATGGCCAAGCCACCAGTTCGCAAGCCCAAGAAGAAGGTCTGCCTGTTCTGCCAGGACAAGGTCACCAGGGTGGACTACAAGGACACCGGGCTACTGCGGAAGTTCATCTCCGACCGCGGCAAGATCAGGGCGCGGCGGGTATCGGGCAACTGCACCCAGCACCAGCGTGACGTCGCCACCGCGATCAAGAACGCGCGCGAGATGGCGCTGCTGCCCTACACGAGCACGGCTCGCTGAGGCCGGGAAGGAATCTGAGCCATGAGCGGCAAGCCGATGAAGCTCATCCTCACCCAGGAGGTCACCGGCCTGGGCGAGCCCGGCGACGTGGTCGAGGTAGCCGGCGGGTACGGCAGGAACTACCTGGTCCCGCGCGGCCTGGCGATGACCTGGACCCGCGGCGCGGAGAAGCAGATCGACCTGATCAAGCGTGCCCGCTCCGCGCGGGAGATCCGCGGCCTGGACGACGCGAAGGCGGCGGCCGGGCAGCTGGCCACGATCAGGGTCAGGCTGGAGACCAGGGCCGGCGGCGGCGGCCGCCTGTTCGGCTCGGTCTCGACGGCTGACATCGCGGCGGCCGTGCGGGCAGCCGGCGGGCCGGCGCTGGACAAGCGCAAGATCGAGGTCGCGAACCCGATCAAGACCGTCGGCACGCACCGGGTATCGGTCCGGCTGCATCCGGAGGTCAGCGCCTCGCTTGACGTCGAGGTCGTCGGAGCCTGAGCTCCGCCTCCGGCCGGCCGGCGGGGTTTGCTGCCGGCAGCCGCCCACGGCCGCAGCCAGGAGCCGGTAACCGATCTTGGAGCGCCACATGGGGAAGTTTGCCGTTGCCCTGGCAACGGCAAACTTCCCCATGTGGCATGCCGGACGGATGTGAGCTTGACCGTGCGCGAAGGCAGGGTGATCCATGCGGGCTCGCCGCGATGTCGTGATCATCGGCGGAGGACATAACGGCCTGGTGGCCGCGGCCTACCTGGCCAGGGCCGGGCTCAGCACGCTGGTCTGCGAGCGCCGGGACGTGCTCGGCGGCGCCGCTGTGAGCGAGCACCCGTTCGGCCCTGACTACACCGTGACCTCGCTGTCGTACGTGGTCTCCCTGCTCCCTGCAGACCTGGTCAGGGACCTGCAGCTGGAGCGGCACGGTTACCACGTCTACCCGCAGGGCCCGTACTTCGCGCCGCGCGCCGACGGCCGGTACCTGCGGCTGCCGCACGATCAGGCCGAGCGCCGGGCGGAGATCGCCAAGTTCTCCGCCGCCGACGCGACGGCCTACGACCGCTTCGACGCCCACATGGCCAGGATCGGCGCGATCCTGGGGCCGATGCTGACCGAGATCCCGCCGGCGCTCGGCTCGCGGCGGCCGGCCGACCTGGTCAGGCAGGGCCTGCTGATGCGGCACCTGCGCAAGATCGACACCCGCGGCGCCGTGGACATCACCAGGCTGCTCACCGGCAGCATCGCCGACCTGCTCGACGGCTACTTCGAGAGCGACGCGATGAAGGGCCTGCTGTCGGTCTCCGGCGTGATCGGCACCTGGGCCGGGCCGCGGTCGCCAGGCAGCGCGTACGTGACCCTGCACCACCACATCGGCGATGTCGACGGGCAGGCGGGCGCCTGGGGGTTCCCGCGCGGCGGGATGGGCGGCGTGACCACGGCACTTGCCGCGGCGGCGGGCAGCTTCGGCGCCGAGCTCAGGGCCGGCGCCGAGGTCGCCTCGATCAGGACCAGCCGCGGCCGGGCCGCCGGGGTCACGCTGGCCAGCGGCGAGGAGATCGACGCCGAGGTGGTGATCACCACCGCGCACCCGAAGATCTCCTTCCTGCGGTTGCTCGACCCGGCGCAGCTGCCGGCCGACTTCGTGGCCGATATCGAGGCCTGGCAGAGCCGCAGCGGCACCGTGAAGATCAACCTGGCGGTGGACAAGCTGCCGGTCTTCGCCAGCCACCCGGACTTCGACCCGCAGGTGCACGGCGGCACCATCGTGCTCGCGGACAGCCTGGACGACCTGGAGACCGCGTTCCAGCAGGCGGTGGCCGGGCAGCCGTCCGCGCTGCCGTTCGCCGACATCTGCATCCCGAGCGTGTTCGACGACTCGCTCGCGCCGGCCGGCCAGCACATCGTGTCGATGTTCACCCAGTGGGTGCCGCAGTCATACGCGGACGCCCAGGACGAGCAGGCGGTCGCCGCCTATGCCGACCGGGTGATCGCCAGGATGGACTCGGTGGCGCCGGGCTTCGCCGGTTCCGTGCTGCACCGCCAGGTCATCGGCCCGGCGCAGATGCAGCAGGAGTACGGCCTGGTCGGCGGCAACATCTTCCACGGCGAGCTCACCCTCGGCCAGATGTTCCACGCCAGGCCGGCCGCCGGCTACGCGGACCTGCGCACGCCGGTGGCCGGGCTGTACCAGGCCGGCTCGTCCACGCACGGCGGCGGCGGCGTGACCGGCATCCCCGGCCGCAACGTGGTGAAGCAGGTGCTCGGCGACCGTCGCCGGCGCCGGCTGCGCCGGCCGGGCCGCTAGCCGCGGTAAGCGTCGAGCCGCCGGGCGAGGTCGGGATCGAGCTCGGCGACCAGGCCCCAGACCGCGGCGAGCATGTCGGTCAGCCGGTCGTCGTCGGCGTCCGCGGTGCCCGACTGCGCTGCGGCGGCGAGATCCTCGATCGCACTGCCAAGCCGGCCGGCCGGCTGCTCGGCCGGCTGCCTGGTGTGTCCCGCGGCGCCGGCTCGCGGGCTTCCTGGTTCTGGGATTGCCCGAGGCGCGCCGTCACGGCCCGGCATGTCCATCGAACACATAATCGAAGCCTAGTAGAAAGCCGGCCGCCCGCGGGCCGGAATGACAAGATCAGATCGGTCTCCGGCGAGGCCGCCGCCGACCTTACCGGTGACGTTGGACGTCAAATTCCCAGTGTGGATAACTTCCAGCATTCGTGCACTGTCTCCATAGGCCCGAGTTTTTCTCCTGCACATCCAGTGGACGGCATATCCGCAGGCAGAAGCCGCTGCATCAACGGCGTGTCTGGTCAATCCACAATGCCGCCCACAGGCCGCGCACAGCGCCGGCGGCGTGTCTGCACAGCCTGTCCACAGGGCTGTGCACAGCATGGTTGGACGGCTTGGGCAACCAGCAAGAGACTGTCCGAGCCGTTCGATAGAACAGACCTGAAATCGGGCGTCGCAACGGGCGGGAATGGCGGACGTGGCAGGGGAGGAGCACCGGGGTGAGTGTTGCTGAGATCGCGCCACGTGACGAGGGTTTCGAGCGGACTCCGCCGCACGACCTCGCCGCCGAACAGTGCGTCCTCGGCGGGATGCTGCTGTCAAAGGACGCGATCTCCGATGTGCTCGAGGTCATCAAGTCGCACGACTACTACCGGCCGGCCCACCAGATCATCCATGACGTGATCCTGGACCTGTATGGCCGCGGCGAGCCGGCCGATGCGGTCACCGTAGCCGCGGAGCTGACCAGGCGCGGCGACATCGGCCGGATGGGCGGCGCACCTTACCTGCACACGCTGATCGCCTCGGTGCCGACCGCCGCCAACGCCGGGTACTACGCGCGGATCGTGCGTGAGCGCGCGATCCTGCGCCGGCTGGTGGAGGTCGGCACCAGGATTGTGCAGCTTGGCTACTCAGGCGACGGCGACGCCGACGAGCTGGTCGACATGGCCGAGGCGGAGATCTACGGCGTCACCGACCGGCGGGTGACCGAGGACTACCTGCCGCTGTCGGAGATCATGCCTGGCGCGCTCGACGAGATCGAGGCGATCGGCAGCAAGGGCGGCTCGCTCACCGGCGTGCCGACCGGCTTCGCGGACCTGGACGCGCTCACCAACGGCCTGCATCCGGGACAGATGGTGGTGATAGCCGCAAGGCCGGCGATTGGCAAGTCGACGCTGGCTCTGGACCTGGCCAGGGCGGCGTCGGTGAAGGCCGGGCTGACCTCGGTGATCTTCAGCCTGGAGATGAGCCGGAACGAGATCACCATGCGGCTGCTGTCGGCCGAAGCCAGGGTGCCGCTCAGCGCCATGCGGACCGGCCAGCTTGGCGACGACGACTGGACCAGGCTGGCGCGCAGGATGAGCGAGGTCGTGGACGCGCCGCTGTTCATCGATGACTCGCCGAACATGTCGATGATGGAGATCAGGTCCAAGTGCCGGCGGCTGAAGCAGCGGCACGACCTGCGGCTGGTGATCATCGACTACCTGCAGCTGATGAGCTCGCCGCGGCGAATCGAGAACAGGCAGCAGGAGGTGTCAGAGCTGTCCAGGTCGCTCAAGCTGCTGGCCAAGGAACTGGACGTGCCCGTGGTGGCGCTGTCGCAGCTCAACCGGAGTCCCGAGCAACGCAGCGACAAGAGGCCGCTGCTGTCCGACCTGCGCGAGTCCGGCAGCATCGAGCAGGACTCAGACGTCGTGATCTTGCTACATCGCGAGGACTTCTACGAGCGCGAGTCCGCCAGGGCCGGCGAGGCCGACTTCATCGTGGCCAAGCACCGCAACGGCCCGACGACCACCGTGACTGTCGCGTTCCAGGGCCACTACAGCCGTTTCGTCGACATGGCGCCGATCTAACCCCGCCAGCCTGCCGCGCGGCTGACCGCTGCGGCACCGGCCGGGGCTGACGGCCGCTGATCGCCGCGGTGCCGCCAAGTCCGGTATCATCGGGCAGGCTGGTTACCTGCCACCTTGGGCCGGTCGGCACGAAAGCCCAGGCGCTCGTAGCTCAACGGATAGAGCATCTGACTACGGATCAGAAGGTTGGGGGTTCGAGTCCCTCCGAGCGCGCCAGGTGACGGCGCTCGTCTTGCCCGGCTTCTCGCGCCACTCGCTCGAGCTTGTCGCGGTAGTCCTGCCACCACCGCGGGTCATGCGCCCGCAGGCTGTCGTCGTCGGCTTGCAGCCCGGCGGCGCCGTCGATCTGCTCCCTGACGATGTCAGCCTGCCCGGCGTGCCGGTGGGTCTCGGCGACCAGGTGCACCAGGATCCGGTGCAAGGTCACCTGCTGCCGCCCGTCCGGCCACCAGGGCACGTGCCCGACCGCATCCAGATCCAGCGCCTCGATGGTCTGGTCCGCGTGCGCCCAGGCCCGCCGGTACATGCCGACGATCTGCTCACGAGACTCGCCGGCCGTGGCCCAGAGGTCTGCGTTGTTCCTGGCGTCATCGGGTGACCAGGGCCGCTCGCCTGGCGGGCGGCCGAACGCGTCGCCGAAGTACCACAGCTCCACTCCGGCCAGGTGCTTGACCAGCCCGAGCAGGTTGGTGCCGGTCGGGGTCAGCGGACGCCGGACGTCATACTCGCCAAGCCCGTCGAGCTTCCACAGCAGTGCCTCCCTGGCGGCCTGCAGGTAGTGGTGCAGGTCGGCCTTGGCGTCAGTGCCTGGCATACCGGGAGTGTGGCACACCGCTCGGACAGCGCTAGCGGGTGGCGAGCGCCGCGATCTGCGCGTGCGTGGCGAACCAGGGGTTCCCGCCGCTCAGCATGCCGGTCATCACCCGGCGGAGCATCAGCGCGAGGTAGCCACGGCCGACTGCCTCAGGATGCATCGTGTAGGTGATGGCCCGGCCGTCCTGCCGCGCCGACATGAACTCGTCAAGCCAGATGCGCTCGACCGCGGCCGGGTCGGCGAGCAGGCCGCCGTAATACGGCGTCCAGCCGAAGTAGGGCCAGTCGCACAGGCTCCAATGGCCTGGCAGTTCGAGCAGCGGCGTGCCGCCGCTGTGCTCCCAGTAAGGCCGGTCGTCGGCCATCAGGCTGCTGTCGTAAGAGAAGTCCAGCTCGCCGAGCAGCGCGAGGGTCTCCGGGGTGAGTTCCCAGCCCGGTGACCGGTACCCGGCCGGCCTGACACCGTGCCTGCCGAGCGCCGCCAGGCCTGCCTCGAGTTCCGCGCGCTGGCCGGCCGGGTCCAGGGCGTCGGTGCCGCGGTGCAGGTACCCGTGATGGCCGACCTCGTGGCCGGCTGCCAGGATCGCGGTCACCGCGCCCGGCTGCTGGTCGGCCGTGTGACCAGGCACGTAAAAGGTGGCCGGTACGCCGAATTCCGCGAGCAGGTCAAGGATGCGGCCAAGGCCGCGCGCCGGACCGAAGCGGCCCTGCGACAGCAGCGTCAGCCGGCGTTCGTTCTGCTGGCCTTCGCCGAGCCAGGCTGACTCGCCGTCGACGTCGAACGTCAGGGCGACGGCCACCTCGGCGCCGCCGGGCCAGGCAGGGAAAACTGCAGGTGTATCGGCCACTTGCGTCCTCCGCCGGTGGTTTCGCCGGTCGGCCGGTCCGGCCGCCGACGCGGGCTAACTGAACAGCGCGCTGTAGGCGTTGAGTGCGGGCTGACCACCGAGGTGCGCGTACAGCACGGTTGAGCCTGGCTCGATTTCCCCGCGGCCGACCAGGTCGATCAGGCCGGCCATGGACTTGCCCTCGTAGACCGGGTCGGTGACCATGCCCTCGGTGCGGGCAGCCAGCCGCATCGCGTCCAGCGTCGCCTCGTCCGGGATGCCGTAGGTGCCGGCGTGATAGCGCTCGTCCAGCTCGATCTCCGCCTCGGCAAGCTCGCGCTCGACGCCGATGAGCTTGGCGGTCTGCCGTGCGATCCTGGTGACCTGGTCGCGGGTCTCGGCGGGCTTGGCCGAGGCGTCGATGCCGACGATGCGGCGGGACGGTCCGCCGGCGTCGGCCAGCGCGGCGAAGCCGGCCACCATGCCGGCCTGGGTGCTGCCGGTGACCGAGCAGACCACGATCGTGTCGAAGAACGTGCCAAGCTCGCGTTCCTGCTCGGCGACCTCGAATGCCCAGCCGGCGAACCCCAGGCCGCCGAGCGGATGGTCGGAGGCTCCGGCCGGGATCGCATAGGGCCGGCCGCCAGATTCCTCGACCCCGCGCAGTGCCTGCTCCCAGCTCTGCTTGATGCCAATGCCGAACTCCGCGGGCACCAGCCGCACGTCCGCGCCGGCCAGCCTGCTGATCAGGATGTTGCCGACCTTGTCGTAGACCGAATCCGGCCAGTCAACCCAGCTCTCCTGGATCAGCACGCAGCGCAGGCCGGCCCGCGCCGCGACCGCGGCGACCTGGCGGGTGTGATTGGACTGCACGCCGCCGATCGACACCAGCGTGTCGCAGCCCTTGGCGACGGCATCGGCGACCAGGTACTCCAGCTTCCTGGTCTTGTTGCCGCCGTAGCCGATGCCCGAGTTACAGTCCTCGCGCTTGGCCCAGAGCTGTGCGCCGCCAAGGTGCGCGGATAGCCGCTTCAGCGGGTGCACCGGCGACGGGCCGAACAACAGCGGGTAGCGCTCAAACGAGGCAATCGACATCGCGTGCTCCCCAGATGACTCGTCAGCACGGTATCAGCGCCGTATCGATCTGGTCGCCGGCCGCGCCAACCGTGAGGGCCGTGCCCGAGATGTCGGATAACCTCCCGATGTCTGCCGCACGGGCAGCGAAAGGAGCGGGTCATGAGGCACAGGGGACTGGTGTTCACGGCGGTCGGGACCGCGGTCTTCGCCGCGGCGGGAATCACCACGATGGCGGCGGCGTCGGCCGCGCCCGCCGCGGCACCGCACTACAAGGTTGTGACGAAGCACTTCATCGTGGGCTCCGACACGCAGAAGCTGGAGACCGTCAGCTGCCCGGCCGGCACGAAGCCGGTTGGCGGCGGTGCGCACGAAGGCAATCCGAGCTGGATTGTCGCCAATCCGGAGTTCGCCGGGATCGACGAGTCTGACCTCAGCTCCAACGGCCGTGGCTGGACGGTCTCCGCCTACGTGGCAGGCGGCCAGGGCAGGACGTCCTTCACCGCGAACGTCGTCTGCACGGCCACCTGACGGCCTGGCCTGGGCGGCACCGCGGTCGCTGCGGCTGGGATTTGAATACCTGCTGGTGAGGGCTTTCCGAAGCTCTGGTAAAGCCGGTCTGGGGCACTGTGACCGGTGTGGCATCCTATCGGCCATGACGACGGGTCAAGGGCGCCAGCCTGAGCTGGCCGAGCCGGTCAGGCCGGGCCCAAGCAAGGTCCCGCAGATCACCGCGGCCTTCTGGATCACCAAGGTGCTCAGCACCGGGCAGGGCGAGGCCACGGCTGACTGGCTGTACCAGCGGCACGGTGCCGTGGTGGCCGGAGCGGCCGGCACGCTGCTGCTGGCCGTCTCGCTGATCCTCCAGTTCTCGGTCCGGCGGTACATGACCTGGGTGTACTGGCTGGCAGTGACCGGAGTCAGTGTGTTCGGCACGATGGCGGCCGACGGCCTGCACATCAAGCTGCACATCCCCTACACGGTCACCGCGCCGCTGTTCATGGTGATCGTCGCGGCGGTGTTCGTCGTGTGGTACTTCACCGAGAAGACGCTGTCCATCCACAGCATCTACACCTTCAGGCGGGAGCTGTTCTACTGGTGCGCGGTGGTGGCCACGTTCGCGCTCGGCACCGCGCTCGGTGACCTGACCGCCACCCAGGGCCTCGGTTACTTCTCCTCTGGCCTGCTGTTCCTCGGGCTGATCGCGGTCCCGGCCATCCTGGCCTGGAAGCCGGGCATCAACGCGGTGCTCGCGTTCTGGTGGGCGTACGTGCTGACCAGGCCGCTCGGCGCCTCGTTCGCCGACTGGTTCGGCGTCGGCAAGTACCTCGGCGGGCTCGGCTTCGGCCGCGGGCCGGTGGCGCTTGGTGGCACGCTGGCGATCCTCGGCATGGTGACCTACATGTGGGTCAGCAAGATCGACCGGGGCCCTGAGCAGCTAGCCGCAGAGCCGCGGCACCGGGCAGGCCACCGGGCAACGGGCCAGGTGCCGCCGTCCGGGCGCTCGGCACAGCAGTCGGCCGACCATCTCTAGGACGCGCCCGAAACCTGCCGGGCCGGGCGCGGAACCACCGCGCCCAGGTCATAACCAGGGCATATCCGGCTCAGCCGATTTCGGACGCAAATCAGCAACTCTGCGGGTCAGACCGTTGATCTCCGGGTTGGCCCGGAGATACCGTCTAGTCGGCACGTGAACGCCCTACGAGCATCGGTCAGACGTGAGGGGAACCGCATGACAGCTATCACCGCGCCGGCCCCCAGCCGGAGGAGCTGGTTGTCAAGCCTTGGGAACCGCCAGCTTGACTTCTACCCGGACACCGGCCTGCGGCTCGTGTTCCTGGGGATCACGGTTCTGGCCACGATCATGCTGTACTACGAGCTGTACGTCGGCGGATCGGTCTCCACGGCGCTGCTGCAGAACCTCGGCATCACGTTCTCGTTCTACGTCCGCGCGAGCGCGGTCGGCAGCCTGATCGGCGCGTTCGGCTCGCTGTTCGCCGGGCTGACCGACCGGTTCGGCCGGGCGAACCTGGTGGTGTTCGGGCTGCTGTTCACCGGCGTGTTCGTGGCCTTCATCATCCCCGGCGTCACCACGAAGTGGCCGTTCATCTTCTGCACCTTCGTCGTCGGCTTCGTCGAGGGCACCTGCCTGGTGGCTACGCCCGCGCTGATCCGTGACTTTTCCCCGCAGCTCGGCCGGGCGACCGCGATGGGCTTCTGGACGGTCGGGCCGGTGGTCGGCAGCCTGATCGTGTCCGTCGTCGGCAGCAACACCCTGCCGGCCGTGATCGTGAACACGCACATCTGGACGCACGAATACAAGATCTGCGGCGTCGCGGGGCTGGTCGTCTTCGTGATCGCGTTCCTCGGCCTGCGTGAGCTGTCGCCGCAGCTGCGCGACCAGCTCATGGTCACGATGCGTGACCGGGCGCTGATCGAGGCCAGAGCCAAGGGGCTGGACATCGCGGCGGCGCTGCGGCATCCGTTCCGGCAGCTGATGAAGGCCGACATCATCGTGTCCGCGATCGCCGTCTCGGTGATGCTGCTGATCTACTACACGGCCGTCGGCTTCCTGGTGATCTTCCTCGACACGGTGTTCGGCATCAGCCTGAAGAACGCCAACGGCCTTGGCAACTGGGAGTGGGGTGCCAACGTCGTCGGCCTGGTGCTGATCGGCATGCTGTCCGACCGGCTCCGGGTGCGGAAACCGCTGATGGTGATCGGCGGCATCGGCGGGGCGGTGATGATCGTCATCTACATCGCCCAGATCGGAGGTCACCCGAGCTACTACACGCTGGCCGCGATCCTGGCGATCACGTCGATCTTCCTCGGCATCGCTTACTGCCCGTGGATGGCGAGCTTCACCGAGACGGTCGAGGCGCGCAACCCGGCGCTGACCGCGACCGGCCTGGCCATCTGGGGCTGGATCATCAGGCTGGTGGTCGCGGTGTCCACCTTCTGCATCCCGCTGATCCTCACCTCGGTGACCCCGCTGGTGGAGTACGGCTCGACGGCGCTGACCTACGAGCATCAGTACTCATCGCAAATCGCCTGGGCGGAGGCGCACCCGAAGATCGTGGCGGAAGCGCAGAAGTACTCCCCGGCGCTGGCCAACACCAAGCGGTTCGCGCCCGAGATCGCGATGCTGGAGTCGGACCAGGCGCTGTTCGTCAAGCTGCTGTACGGCTACTCCTCGCCGTCCCAGGTGCCGCCGAAGCTGCTGAAGCAGGCGATCGGCGTGGCCGGTGGCGGCGCGACCGGCACCAAGATCGTGGACACGTTCTTCACGCACAGCGACGCCCTGCAGGGCATCGCGGAGAACTCGGCCAAGCTGACGGCGCTGACGCCGTACACCAAGCAGCTCACCGCGCTCAGCAAGGTGCCGTCCAACGTGTTCCCGTTCCTGGAAGCACACGCCACCACACTGGAGACCGCGCAGAAGCAGGCACCTGGCCAGTGGCGTGAGTGGTACTGGGTCTGCTTCGGCGGCGTGATCTTCTTCATCCTTTGCGTGCCGCTGCTGCGCGGCCGGTGGCGGCCGAGCGACGCAAAGCGGGATGAGGACGAGCACGAGGCGATGGTGCAGGCAGAGATGGCCAAGCTCGGCTTGGCCGAGCCCGAGGCCGAGCCCGCGACCTAACCAGGCACGACCACACGACTGCGGGCCGCTCGGATGCAACAGCGGCCCGCAGCCATGTGCGGGCGCTATCCGCGCAGTCGCTGCTGCTCGTCCAGCCATTCCTGGGGCGGGCCAAGCGTGGCGGTGTCCGCGCCGAACCGCTCGGCGTACGCCGTGTTGAGCAGATGCCACCGGTCAGCATGCCCGGCGGCCGCCTGGCTGGCAGCGGCGAGTTCGCTGGCCAGCTGGTCAAGACAGGTGTGCCAGCCGGTCGCGTCGCGGGAGACCTTGCCGAGCTCGCCGAAGGTCACGATGAGCTCGAGCGCGGTTCCGCCGTCGCTGGCTGCGAGCTCGAACCTGAGCAGGTCCTCGCCCCAGCTGAACTCAAGCAGCCGTGGCGGATCGCAGCGGACGATCTCGCCAGCCATCGGCGGGATGTCCAGCGTCCTGAACCTGAACTCCAGCTTCGCCCCGGCTTCCCGCGGCCCGTCGATCGTCGTCGGGAACCATTCCTTGAGCTGCTCGTCCTCGGTCAGCGCCCGCCACACCTTCTCCGGCGGGTGTGCGAGCAGCCGGCTGAACCGCACCACCGGGCGGTCGCCGGAACGGTCGAGGCGCCCGAGATTGCGCTGGTCTGCCTGCGTGATGCCGGTCATGAAGGTTCTCCCGTCCCGCGGGCGGCCAGGGGGTCGTCCCCCTCGCTGCCCCGCTCGTCCATCTGGTCCAGGTGCCGCTCGAGCGCGTCTAGCCGTTCGCCCCAGAGCCGCCGGTACGGCTGCAGCCACTCATCGATCTCGCGCAGCGGCTCCGGCCTGACCCGGTACAGCCGTCGCTGTGCGTCGGTCCTGACCGAGACCAGCCCGGCGTCCCGCAGCACACGCAGGTGCTTCGACACCGCTGGCTGGCTGATGGTCAGCGCGCTGACCAGCTCGCCGACCGGCCGCTCGCCGGCCAGCAGCAGATCCAGGATCTGCCTGCGGCTCGGCTCGGCGAGCACCTCGAACGTCACGATCGCTACATTACCCTCCACGTATATAACTAGCAAGCAATGTTAGTAGGCCGTGTGCATCAGCCGCTGCACCGCATCGAGGGTGCCGGCGGCGGTCGCGCGAGCCTTCTCGTTCCCGGCCAAAAGGACTTGCCGCAGGTAGCCGCGGTCGGCGGCCAGCTCGGCACGGCGCGACCTGATCGCCGCGAACCTTGCGTTCACCGCCTCGGTGACGATCGCCTTGAGCCCGGCCGCGCCGTTGCCGTCGGCGGCGCTGGCGATGTCCTCAGGTGGCTGGTCAAGGCACAGCCCGGCCAGCAGCAGCAGGTTGGCCAGCTCTGGCCTGCGGGCCGGCTCGTAGCTGACCGAGCGCTCCGAGTCGGTCTTCGCGCGGGCGATCAGCCGCGCGGTCTCGTCGGCGGTGGCGCCGATCGCGATGGCGTTGCCGCGGCTCTTGCTCATCTTGCGGCCGTCGAGGCCGAGCAGCAGCGGGGCCGAGCTGAGCAACGCGGCTGGCTCGGCGAAGAACGGCTCGGCAGGGCTGTACCGCTCGTTGAAGCGGCGGGCGATGACCCTGGTCAGCTCCAGGTGCGGCAGCTGGTCCTGGCCGACCGGCACCAGGTTGGCGCGGCAGGACAGGATGTCGGCCGCCTGGTGCACCGGGTAGCTGAACATCAGCGCGTTCAGCCCAGCCTGCCCGGCCGCGGCGGTCTCCTCCTTCACCGTCGGGTTGCGGCCAACCTCGGCCACGCTGACCAGGCTGAGGAACGGCAGCAGCAGCTGGTTCAGCGCGGGCACCTGGCTGTGCGCGAAGATCGTGGCGCGATCCGGGTCGAGGCCGGCCGCCAGGTAGTCGGCGACCAGGCCGAGCACGTCGGCAGGCAGCGTGTCCGACGATGACCTGTCGGTGAGCGCCTGGTAGTCGGCGATCAGCACGATCATCTGCACGCCGGCGTCCTGCAGCCGTACCCGGTTCTGCAGCGTGCCGAAATAGTGGCCGACGTGCAGCGGCCCGGTCGGCCGGTCACCGGTGAGCACCCGGAAGGATCCGGGGTCCGCGGCGATGGCCTGGTCAAGCCCGGCGCTGCGCAGCTCGGCTGCGCGCAGCGACGGCCTGGTGATGAGCTCGGTGGACATCTGAACACCTCCAAGATCTGGACGGTGTCCCCGCCAGGCTGCCGTGCCCGGTCATGCAAAGACGGCGCTTGCCTGCGAGGCGCGCCGTCGGTGAATGCAAGGACTGGCGGCCGCTAGCGCGGCTGCCACCAGCTGCTGCCGGAACGTCGGTGCATGCGCCCAGGATATCTGGCGGCGGCGAGCGAGACCAGCGTCAGGCGCCGGTCCTGGCCAGGTCGGCGGCGGTGAGCTGGCAGCCCGGCATGATCAGCTCGTCCGGCGCGGGCCGCCGGCCGGTGAGCATCCACCGGCACAGCGCGGCCAGCTGGTAGCTGATCAGCGGCGGGACCGCGTCGCCGATGTGCCGGTACATGTTCGCCACAGACCCGGCGAACAGGTAGTCGCCAGGGAAGCCCTGCAGGATGGCCATCTCGCGTACCGTGCACAGCCGGTCCTGCTCTGGATGGGCATACCGGCCGTTGCCGATGTGCCCGCACTCGCGCTTGATGGTGACGGCCGGCCGGTCCCACCAGAGCCGGCCGTAGACGTCGGGATGGCTGCCGAGCTGGCCTGCCGCGGCCCGGCGGCGCATCGCAGGAGTGAGCAGGCCGGCGGTGCCCTGATCCCCGATCAGGTCGGTCCAGCCGCCGCCGTCTGCCGGGGTGGCTGCCAGCCGGCTGCGGTTGGTCCTCGACCTGATGCCTGGCGCGATGTGCATCGGGTCTGCGGTGCCGCCGGAGGCTGCCTGGGCCGAGGCCCGGCCCGCCGCCGCTACCGGCGGCAGGTGCCAGATCGCCCGCCTCACGTGCGTCGCCTTCTCGCCGACCCGCCAGCCCTGCCACAGGTCCCGCATCGTGCGCAGGCGCAGCGGTCGGCGTACCGCTATCACCAGCGCGCGCTCACGGCGCTGCGGCAGGCCGAAGTCGGTGAAGAACTGGGTGCCGGCCGCCACCTGGTAGCCGAGCTGCTCGAGGCTGGCGGTGAGCTGACCGAGATGCCTGGCGAACCTGCCGGTGACGAGCTCGCGCGCGTTCTCCAGCAGCACGATTTCCGGCTGCAGCAGCCCGGCGTAGGCGGCGACCCCGGCGACCAGGCCGTTGCGCGCGTCGTCGCTCAGGTGATTTTGCGCCAGCGTCCTGGAAAAGCCGGTGCACGGCGGGCACGCGGTCAGCACGGCGACCTGGCCGCCGGTGAGGCCAAGCGCTTCGCAGAGCTGCCTGGGATCCGTGCCGGCCAGGTCGGCCTGCAGCGGCCTCAGGCCCAGGTTGGCCTGGTAGCTCGCGTTGCAGCCGAGCGTGCCTGGCTTGGAGCTCGGCTTGCCGAGCTGCGCATCGACCGCTGCCACGATCCCGAAGCCAGGCTGCAGGTGGAAGCCGCAGCTCATCCCGCCGGCGCCGGAGAACAGGTCGGCGACCGGCCAGCGCGGGCTGGTACCGGCGTGCTGCGGCATCCGCACGCTGGACACACTAGGGCGGCGCGGCCGGCCGCGGTTGCAGCCGCGCCCAGGGCTGGCGACTGGGCCGGCTCAGGCACGGACCACCGTCACCTCGACGTTGCGGCGCTTGTCGTCGAACACCAGGTTGAGCAGCCAGCCCACGATGCCGACGATGATGGCGCCCCAGAAGGCCGGCCAGAAGCCGGTGATATGGAACGGCAGGCTCAGCTTGCCCGCCACCCAGCTGGACAGCCACAGCAGCAGGCCGTTCACGACCAGCCCGATCAGGCCGAGGGTCAGGATGTAGAACACGCAGCCGACGGTCTTCACGATCGGCTTGATGACCGCGTTCACCACGCCGAAGATGATGGCCACCGCCAGCAGCGTGCCGATCTGGGACAGCGTGCTGCCGTGCTTGAGCTGAATGCCGGGGACCAGCCAGGTCGCCACCGCGAGCGCGGCGGCGGGGATGAGGATGCGCAGCAGCAGCTTCATGAGCGTCATCATGTCAGCTACCGACGTTTCATGTGAAAGCGGATGAAAGGTCG
>JASHQL010000156.1 GCA_030039155.1 Streptosporangiaceae bacterium
TCCGCACCGCCTGCCGGGTACGGGCCGCCAGCGGGGTACGGGCCGCCCGCCGGGTACCCGCCGCCAGCGGGGTACGCGCCGCCAGCCGGGTACCCGCCGCCTGCTGGGTACGCCGGGCCCGCGCAGACCGAGCTGGCCGGGCCGCCGGCGATCCCCGGTCAGTCGGCCGGCCTGCCGCCAGCGGTGCCAGCCAGACCGCGCAAGCGGACACCGCTCTACCTCGGCATCGCCGCGGTCATCGTGGCGGCCGCGGTCGGCGGGTACTTCGCGTTCGGCCGGTCATCGCCAGGCGCCAGCGGCGCCAGGTCAGGCACCGAGTCGTTCTACCTGACCAGCAGCACGCCGGCCAGGCAGACGGTGTACTCGGCAACGGCGTCTGGCGTCTTCAGCAGCACCGGCACCAGCAAGACGCTGAGCGACAACGTGTCGTCGATGACCTTTCCGAACGGCACGTTCCTGATCAGTCATCCGTTCGCCACCGCGCACACGTCCGAGTCCGTGAACTCCAGCACCTGCGTGGTCACCTACCGTGAGTCCGGCCCTGACCGGCTGTACCAGGGCACCGGCAGCTACGCCGGGATCAGCGGGCAGGGACAGTTCAGGTACGTCGGCACCTGGACCGTGGCCAGGGTCAACGGCAGCTGCGACGAGCAAGGTGCCGCCACGGCGGGCACCGTCAAGCTGGTGATCACCGGAACGAGCAACGTCAAGCTGCCGTGACGGTCGGCCGACGGCGCTGAGGGTGGCCTGGCTACCGGCTGGCAGGTGGCGGCGAGAGCCAGAACCAGACCGTGGTCCTGGTCTGGTCGCGCAGGTAGCCCCACTGGTCGGCGAGCGTCTGCACCAGGAACAGCCCGTGCCCGTCCGATGCGTAGACGTCGCCCTTGACTACCGGGGCGCACAGCTCTGACCCGGCGTCGCTGACCTCGATCCTGATGCCGCCTTCGGCCTCCAGGATGACCATCGAGACGCTGCCGCCCAGATACCTGGAGTTGCTGTGCACGACCGCGTTCGTGACCAGCTCAGAGGTGAGGAGCACGGCGGTGTCCAGCAGCGGGTGTAACTCGCCAAGTGCCTTTGCGACGAATTCGCGTGCCTCATGAACCCGCTCAGGACGGCCTGGCAAGGTGAGGCTGCCGAGTACAGCTGCACCAGCCATGCTGGCCAGGTCCTCAGTCGCGTCGCTTGCGCGGGCGGCCGTTGATGCCATTTCCGGTCGCTCCTTCCTGACTATGCAGGAAACCGGCGAGGCGACCATTTGCACAAAAACCACCGGTCGGCGATTCAGTTGCCCGTACCTGAGCGGGGACGGCGCGGGCAGGTCACCTCGTATTCCATAATGCTGTGACTGTGCAGCGCACGCAAGTGCGTCACACAAATCTTGGCAACGAAATTTCAGATGGGATCGCACCACACGCAGGTTCGCTGCTGTATGGTGTGCCCTAAGCCCGCAGGTGCGTGGTCCGGCGAGTAGTCGCCGGGGGCCATTGCACAGGCAATGTCCAAAGGGGGCCCGCGTGGCGATCGGCCCGACGGTGCGGCGCAGGCGGCTCGGCAGCGAGTTAAGGCGGCTGCGCGAATCTCAGTCCATCAAGCTGGAAGAGGTCGCCGACAGGCTCGGCCTTGCCCCGTCCACCTTGTCGCGGATCGAGACAGGCAAGGCGCCAACCAGGACCGCCTACCTCAACTCGATGCTCGAGCTGTACGGGGTCGATGACCCGTCGCAGCGCAAGATCCTGCAGGAGATGGCCAGGGAAGGGCACAGAAAGGGCTGGTGGACGGTCTGGGACGGGGTGCTGCCCACCGGCTTCGGCATCTACGTCGGGCTCGAGGCCGAGGCGTCGTCGCTGCGCGTCTATGAGTCCCAGGTCGTGCACGGCCTGCTGCAGACCGAGGAATACGCACGGGCGATCATGACTGCCGTGCGCAGGCGGCAGACGCCGGACGAGATCGAGCGGCTGGTTCAGCTGCGCATGCAGCGCCAGGAAGTGGTGCTGCGCTCCGACCCCATCGAGCTGTGGGTCATCCTGGACGAGGCCGTGATCAAGCGGACCATGGGCCCGCCAGAGCTCATGCGCAAGCAGCTCGACTACCTCTGCGAGGCCAGTTCCTGGCCGCACGTGACCCTGCAAGTGCTGACGTTTGGCAGCGGTTTGCACCCGGCCCTCGGCGGGCCATTCGCAATTATCGAGTTCCCTGAGCGCTTTGACCCTGATGTCGTTTATTCGGAGGGCGTGTCGGGTCAGGCATATGTCGAAGAGAGAGAGCGAGAGGTCAGGGCGAGATCTGAGGCCTTCGACCTGCTGCGGGCGACGGCTCTTCCTCCGGCCGATTCATTCGAGCTCATCCGCAAAGCCGCAACAGAATGCACATGAAAGGAATCACGACTATGACAAACCGCCGTTTCGATCTCGACAATGCGGTCTGGATAACCAGCCGCGCCTGCAACAACTCGGCGTGCGTGCAGGTGGCGCACCTGCCTGGCGGCATGGTGGCGGTCAGGGACTCCAAGGACACCGCCAAGCCCGCGCACCTGTTCGACAGCGAGGAGTGGGCTGCCTTCGTCACCGGCGTGAAGGCCGGCGAGTTCGACCTGCCTGTCGGCTGACAGCGCAGCGAGGGCGCTGCTGTCCCTGGGGGACGCGGATACCGCAGACCCCAGTGACCCTGGATGCGCACGCAACCTGATGGCCGCCGGGCGGGCAACCCGGCGGCCATCAGCATGACCGGTGCTAGCTGGCGCCGGCGAACTCCGCCGCTCGCTTGCGGATGATCTGCTTGGACTCCTCTGGCGTCGCGCTCATGCTGCTGATCCGGTCCATCGCGGCGGCGTACTGATCGACGTCAGATCGCTTGTCCAGGTACAGGGCGCTGGTGAGCTGCTCCACGTACACGATGTCCGGCAGGTCCTCGAGCGCGAACTGCAGGATGCTGAAGCCGCCAGGCGCGACGAACGCGCCGAAGCTGGTGAACGGGGTGACCTGGAGCGTCAGGCCAGGCCGCTCGCTGATCTCCAGCAGGTGCGCGAGCTGGTCGCGCATCACCGCGGCGCTGCCGACCGGCCGCTGCAGCGCGACCTCGTCGATGATCGCCCACAGCCGCAGCCCGCCCGCGGCGAACCTGCGCTGCCGCTCCTTGCGCAGGTACACCAGCCTGTCGGTCTCGGCGTCCGGGTAGTCAAGCTGCCTGATTACCGCGCCCGCGTAGTCCTCGGTCTGCAGCAGCCCAGGCACGAACTGGGCGTCGAAGCAGCGGATGGTCTCGGCCGATTCCTCAAGCCCGATGTAGGCCTGGAACCAGCCTGGCAGCACGTCCTGGTACCGGTGCCACCAGCCGGGCTGGTTCGCCTGGCTGGCCAGCGTCAGCAGCTGCTCGCGCTCGTCCGGGTCGGTGATGCCGTACCGGTTCAGCAGGTCGGCGATGTCGACTTCCCTGACCGCGTTGCGGCCGAGCTCGATCCTGCTGATCTTGGACTCGGAGCCGCGGATCGCCCGCGCTGCTTCCTGTGCGGTAATGCCACGCGACTCGCGCAGCCTCCTGAGCTGAGCGCCTAACAGGATCCGCAGAACCGTCGGGGCGCTGACTCCATCTGTCATGGGTTGGCACTCCTCCCTCGGCACCTCCGCGCTGACTATGCTGCCACGCTCGCAGGCCCGCCATTACGGCTTCCGGGGTGCCGCCCAATAGCGCCGATATTGAAAACGCAATTGCGTCAGGAACATGCTGATAAAGACGCCGATGCTCATAATATCGCAGATGAGATTTCAGGCCACCCCAAAGGTGTCCGGACAGCGCAGGCCGAGCCACCGCCGCCGGGCAGCCGCAAGACACCAGGCTGGACCGGCAAACCGTCCGCGGCGGCCGCAAGAGTACGATCGCGGCTGCGGCGAAACGTGCGCCGCGACCAGAGGGCGAAGGCGGTGCGATGCGGTATCGGGCGATGGGGAACTCGGGCCTCGTGGTGTCGGTGGTAGGGCTCGGCTGCAACAACTTCGGCCGCCGGCTGAACCTCGAGGCAACCAAGTCGGTCATCGACGCCGCGATCGACGCAGGCATCACGCTGCTCGACACCGCCGACAGCTATGGCGGCGGCGGGCTGTCCGAGCAGTTCATCGGGGAGGCGCTGGCCGGGCGCCGCGATCAGGTCGTGCTCGCGACCAAGTTCGGCCACCAGGGCGCGGACCTGGGCTACGGGCCGGCGGCCGGCGCCAAGGGCGGCCGCGGCTACATCAGGCGCGCGGTGGAGCACTCGCTGCGCAGGCTGCGCACCGACTACATCGACCTGTACCAGATGCACACGCCGGACCCGGTGACGCCGATCGAGGAGACGCTGGCCGCGCTCGGCGAGCTGGTGCAGGCCGGGAAGGTCCGGTACCTCGGGCACTCCAATTTCACGCCGCTGCAGATGGCGAAGGCGGCCGCCGCGGCGCGGGAGCTGCGCACCGTGCCATTTGTGTCCGCGCAGAATCACTGGTCGCTGCTCGAGCGCTGGGCCGAGGTCGACGTCGTGCCGGCCGCCATCGACCTGCGGATCGGCATGCTGCCGTACTCGCCGCTGGCGAACGGCCTGCTGACCGGCAAGGTCAGGCGCGGCAAGCCGCCCGCGGCCGGCACCAGGCTGGCGGGCCGGGACGACTACGTGACCGAGCAGAAGCTGGACAAGGTCGAGGCGCTTGCCGAGTGGGCGCAGCAGCGCGACCGCACGCTGCTTGACATCGCGGTCGGCGGGCTTGCCGCACTGCCCGGCTGCACCTCGGTGATCGCCGGGGCGACAAGCCCGGAGCAGGTGCGGGCCAACGCAGCGGCCGGCGAGTGGATCCCGACCGCCGAGGAACTCGCCGAGATCGACAAGATCTCTCCGATCGTCAGCTGAGCACGCACACGGGAGCCCGCCGATGAAGGCCGCACTGTACCGGAGCACCGGCGCCGCTGGCGAGGTGCTGCGGGTCGAGGAGGTCGGGCGGCCAGAGCCGGGCCCAGGCCAGGTGCGGGTCAAGGTCGAGCTGTCCGGCATCAACCCGACCGACTGGAAGTCGCGCAGCGGGGCCACGCCGCGCCCGATCGACGGGTTCCAGATCCCGCACCACGACGGCGCAGGCGTGATCGACGCGGTCGGCGAGGGCGTCGGCCAGGCGCGCATCGGCGAGCGCGTCTGGGTCTGGCTGGCGGCCGGCAGCAGGTGGGGGACCGCGGCGCAGTGGACGGTGGTGCCGGCCAGGCAGGCGGTGCCGCTGCCAGGCAACGTGCCGGCTGAGCTTGCGGTCAGTCTCGGCGTGCCCGCGATGACCGCGCACCGGTGCCTGTTCGCTGACGGCCCGGTGGCCGGCCAGCACGTGCTGGTGGCCGGCGGCGCCGGCGCTGTCGGGCATTTCGCGATCGAGCTGGCCAAGCACGCAGGCGCCAGCGTGGCGGCCACCGTCAGCGGGCCGGAGAAGGCCGCGCTGGCCAGGCAGGCCGGCGCTGACCTGGTGGTCAACTACCGCGAGGCCGGCGCGGTCGATCAGCTCAGCGAGTTCGCGCCGCGGATGGACCGGATCATCGAGCTGGCGCTCGGCGCCAACCTCGACCTGGACCTGGCGCTGTCCGGGCCGCAGACCGTCATCGTGGACTACGCGGCCGAGCCCGCCGATCCGGTGCTGCCGGTGCGCAGCTGCATGACGGCCAACGTCACGCTCAGGTTCGTGCTGCTGTACGGCGTGCCAGCGGCCGCGATGGACCTGGCGGTCGCCGACATCAGCGCCGCCCTGGCGGCCGGCGCGCTGACCGCGCTGCCGGTCACCAGGTTCGGCCTTGACCAGATCGCCGAGGCGCAGGAGGCGGTGCGGGCCGGCGCCGTCGGCAAGGTCGTCGTCGTCCCCTGACCGGGCAAACCCATTTTGCCGGGAACGTGCGGTCGCCAGGGCCGGTGTCAGGGGCTGAGCCGGTGCAGGTCCCGCGGGAACAGCGTGACCTGCCTGACGTTCGCCGCGCCGGTCAGCAGGGCGGTCCACCGCTCCATCCCGATCGCCCAGCCGCCGTGCGGCGGCATGCCGTGCTCGAACACCTGCAGATAGCCGGCGTACGGCTCGGTCGGTTCGCCGCGGGCCGCCAGCGCCTCGACGTAGTCCTCGTGCCGGTGCAGCCGCTGGCCGCCGGTGACGATCTCGGTACCGCGCAGCAGCAAGTCGAACCCGTTGCTGTAGCCGGGCCGCGCCGGGTCCGGGTGGGTGTAGAACGGCTTGCTCGCCAGCGGGTAGCCGGTCACGTACAGCAGCTCGCTGCCGTGCTCGCGCTCCGCCCACTCGCACAGCCACCGCTCGTGGGCCGGCGCCAGGTCAGGCTCGCCGGTCACGTCCTCGCCGGTCGCGCTGGAGATGAGCTCGAGCGCCTCGGTGAAGTGCAGGTGCGGGATCTGCGCGGGAACCTCGGGCACCCGCGCGCCGAGCAGCTCCATTGCGGAACTCGCCCGTTCCGTAACACTCGCGGCCATCCCGGCGATGACCTGGCGCAACACCGCCATCACCTCGAAGTGGTCGGTAATGAACCCGAACTCCGCGTCCAGGCTGGTGTACTCGGCCAGGTGCCTGACGGTGTCCGACGGCTCGGCCCTGAAGGCAGGCCCGACCTCATAGACGCGCTCGAACACCCCGACCATGGCCTGCTTGTAGAACTGCGGCGACTGGGCCAGGTAGGCGGGCCGGCCGAAGTAGTCGAGGCCGAACACGTTGGCGCCAGACTCGGTCGCCGACCCGACGGTCTTCGGCGTGTGCACCTCGGTGAAGCCGAGGCCGTCCAGCGCGGCGCGGAAGCCCGCGACGCTGGCCGCGGCTACCTCGAAACCTGACCGCAGCACCGGGTGCCGCAGCGTGGTGGGCGCATGGTCGAGGATCGTCGGCAGCGACGCGGCCAGCACCGGCCGGTACAGGTCGAACGGCGGCGGCTCGGCCGGTCCTGACAGCTGCGTGATAGCCGGCTCGGTCAGCTCGGCCCCGCCTGGTGCCTGCGCGTTCGAGGTGACCAGGCCCTCGATCTGCAGCACGGTCTCCTCGCCGAACGGCACGACGGCGCCGGCCGGCAGCACGACCTGGGCCAGGCCCGACCGGTCGCGCAGGATGAGGAACGTCACCGACTTGAGCTCTCGGCGCCGGTGCAGCCAGCCGGCGATCGTGACGCGCTCGCCGACGTGCGCTGGCAGGTCGGCGGACAGAACTCGTGAGATCATCACAGCTCCCTCTGGGGATGTGTGCGACCCCTTGGGAGTGCGGGCGATAAGGGAACTCGCGGTGCCACCGCACTTTCGCCGGCCGGCAAGCCGGCTCGGCCTCGTTGGCCCGGTCACGGGGGCAGGGCGGCGGGGCATTGGGCCTGCCGCTGGCCGCGGCCGCCGTTCCTCCCCGCACTCGGGAGTGTCTTCGCCGCCCGGCGGCGAGGCCGCATTCTCAGCTGCCTGCGGCTCTCTGCTGCTCGCCCGACCCGGCGCTACTTGTCTCCGTCAGCGCGTTGCCGCAGAGAATACGCGACCGCAGTGCGGCCGGCGACTCAATATGGCGCGGCTCACACAGCCGGCAACTGCCCGCGCCCGGATCGGCGGCCTACCCTGAAAATATGTACCTGCCACGCCATTTCACCCAGACCGACCTTGCCGAGATCGCCGCGTTCGTTGACGCGGCCGCGGCCGCGGACCTGGTCACCTTCGACGGCACCAGGCCGGTCGCCACCCGGCTGCCGGTGATCTGGGACAGGCCCGCTGACTGGATCCAGCAGGGCGACAACGGGCGGCTGCTCGGGCACATCGCGATCGCCAACGACCAGTGGCAGACCGCCCAGCCAGGCGCGCAGGCGCTGGCCATCGTGCACGGGCCGCAGGCCTACATCTCGCCGGCCTGGTACGAGAGCAAGGCGCGGCACGGCCGGGTGGTGCCGACCTGGAACTACCAGGTGGTGCACCTGACCGGCACGCTGACCGTGCACCAGGACAGCGAGTGGCTGCGCAGCTTCGTCACCAGGCTCACCGCGCTGCACGAGTCAGGGCGCGCGCACCCCTGGGCAGTCACCGACGCGCCGCCCGATTACGTGACCGGCCAGCTGCGCGCGATCGTCGGCATGGAACTGCAGATCAGCACCATCGAGGCCAAGCAGAAGCTGAGCCAGAACCGCAGCGCGGCCGACCAGGCAGGCGTGGTGCACGGCCTGCGCGCGGAGCACGGCGACGACCTTGCTGCACTGGCGGTCGCCGACCTGATGGCGGCCAACCTCGAACGCGAGGAGCAGCCAGCCGACGCCTAGCGCCGCCCGAGCCTCTCCCAGACCCAGCCCAGTCCCGCACGTGATCATGGGCTCCAGTGGCATAGAGCGCGCTGGAGGCCATGATCACGGCCCAGGTATACCCGCGTGGACAGCTCACGCGGGGCCGGCAGATACTGGCATCCCGGCCGTCGGTTCCTGGCCGGTGCTGCGGATACGAGGGGCACGGCCGCATGTCACAGGACAACTGGCCTGGTCAGCCGGGCTATCGGCAACCGGCGCCTGGCCCGTACTGGCAGCCGGGCGCTGGCGCCCCGGCTGCGCCCGGATACCAGCCAGCTGGTTACCAGCCGGCCGGCCAGTACGGCCCGCCATCGGATGAGCACGTCTGGGCGCTGTGCGCCTACCTGACCACGCTGGTCGCCAGCTTTGTCGGACCGCTGGTGATCTACCTGATCAAGAAGGACGAGTCGCCGTTCGTCCGGCGGCACGCGGCCCAGTCGCTGAACCTGGTCATTACCGCGTTGATCTACGGCATCGCCTTGTTCGTGCTCATCATCGGCGTCGCGTTCGGCCTGTTCGTGTCGAAGGCCGCGGTGGCCGGCTTCGTGATCCTGATCATCGCGTACCTGGCGCTGGCCATCGCGCACCTGATTTACCTGGTCATGGCCTGCGTGAAGGCCGGCCAGCGGCAGGACTACCAGGTCCCGGCGTGGATCGCCTTCCGGCTGGTCCGCTGATGGCGGCCTAGATCAGCGTGCTGCGGGCCCCGTCGCACACCTCGATCGCGGCCATGATCGCCTGGAGCTGCTGTACCTGCTCGGGCGTGAGCTTGTCGAACATCGACGCGCGGACCTGCTCGACGTGACCCGGCGCGGCCGCCTCCAGCGCCGCCATGCCGGCGTCGGTGAGCCTGGCGATCTGGCCGCGGCGGTCGGTGGCGCAGAGCATCCGCTCGACCCAGCCGCGCTCCTCCAGCCTGGCGACCGCGTGCGAGAGGCGGCTCTTGCTTGACGTGGACGCGTCAGCGAGCTGAGTCATCCGCAGCGCGTGCCCTGGCGCCTCGGACAGCCTGACCAGGATCTCGTAGTAACCGTGCGGGATCCCCGAGTCGTGCAGCAGCTGGCCCTCGACCGCCGCGAACAGCGTGGAGCACGCATTGAGGAAGGTCCGCCAGGCGAGCTGCTCGTCGGCGGACAGCCAGCGGGTCTCGGCAGCCGTCACACCACGCAGGATACCCGAAGTTGTTGAGCATTTGACAATCCTCGGAAGACTGTGATAGTCATTGAGCGTTCAACCAACAAGCCTTCAACATCCAGCGCCAGCGGGAGTGAGTGATCATGACAGAGGTTTCCACGGTAACCGGGATCCCTGGCTACGTAGCCGGCACCTGGAACATCGACCCGGTGCACTCGGAGGTTGGCTTCTCCGTGCGGCACATGATGGTCAGCAAGGTCCGCGGCCGGTTTACCAAGTTCAGCGGCAAGCTGGTGACCGGCGAGCAGCCGGCCGACTCCGAGGTCACGGCGGAGATCGAGATGGGCTCGATCGACACCGGCAACGAGCAGCGGGACGCGCACATCAGGTCGGCCGACTTCTTCGAGGTGGAGACCTGGCCGACGATGAGCTACCGGTCCACCGGCGTCCGCGAGGACGACGGCGAGTACGTCCTGGACGGGGAGCTGACGCTCAAGGGCGTCACCAGGAGCGTGCCGCTGAAGCTCGAGCTGAACGGCTTCGGCCCTGACGCTTACGGCGGCACCAGGGCGGGCTTCACCGCGACCGGCGAGATCAACCGGGGCGACTTCGGCGTCAGCTTCAACGCGGTGCTCGAGACCGGCGGCACCGTGGTGTCCGACAAGGTGCAGCTGCACCTGGAGATCGAGGCAGTGCTCGCCTCCTGAGCCAGCGCCGGACCGCTGCGGCCCTGAACCCGCCGACCAACAGGCCCTGACCCTGCATGCGGGGGTCAGGGCCGCAGCGTCAGCTGGCTGCCCAGCGGGCGAGCAGCTCGGCCTCCCGCTCGCGGCTGATGCCGTTGCCAGGCTGCGGCGTCGGCGATTGCTGCTCCGCAGCGCGCAGATCGGCGATGCTGCTCGACAGCGGGCGCAGTCGCAGGCCAGCCGCCAGGGCCCTGGCCGGGCTGCCGGCGTTGATGTCCACGTCGGGGTCGTCGGCTGACCACAGCGGCAGGATCTCGCCGTCGATCCCCTCGCCGAGCAGGAACTCCTTGCCGACCCAGGTCAGCCTGGTGGCTGGCGGCGCCACCTGCGCCGCGATCGCCTCCAGCATGCCGCCGAAGCCGAATGGCTCGGCCGGGCCGCAGGTGTGGAAGACTCCGGCCTGCTCGCGCTCAAGCAGGCTGACGCAGAAGCTGGCCTGGTCCCGCGCGTCGATCAGCTGGATGGGATCCTCCGGGTCGGCCGGCGCGAGCACCTCGCCGCCCGCGGCGATCCGCTGCACCCAGTAGGTGAACCGGTACGACCTGTCGTACGGGCCGATCACGTAGGTGGGCCTGATGATCGTGGTGCGGTCGGCTCCGTGCAGCTGGGCAGCCGCCTGCTCACAGAGCACCTTGAGCCCGCCGTAGGTCTGCAGCGTGACGTCCTCGGTGTCGGGGTCAGCCAGCTCGGCCAGCGGGGCGTCCTCGTTAAAGCCGGGCGCGACTGGGGTCTTGTACGCCGACATGGACGAGATGTACAGCTGGCGGCCACCGCGGCCATCGAGCACCTCGGCCAGCTCGTGCACCTGCCGCGGGAAGTAGGCGGACACATCGACTGTCGCGTCCCACTCGCCAGTGGCCAGCGCTGACAGGTCCGACTTGCCCAGGCTGACCAGGGCGCCCTCGCTGCTGCCCGGGATGGTGCCCCGGTCACCGGTCAGGTGCGTGGCCTCGGGGAACAGGCCGGCCCCGGTCTTGCCGCGGTGAAACACCGTAACCTCGTGACCGTTGTCGATCGCGGCCCGTGCGATGTGCCTGCCGACGAAGGCGGTGCCGCCCATGATCAGAATGCGCATGCCTGCTATGCCATCACATCAGCCGGCTGCACCGCTCGCGAGTTTGCTGCGGGCCTACCCGGCAGTCGGCGGCCTCGGCAGCCACCGCGGAGGCCGGCAACGGGCATTTCAAGATACTTTGAGGCATGACGCAAACCCCTGGGCCGGTCGACCGCATGCTGGCCGGCCTTCGTGACGCCGGCTACCTGGCCGACACCGGGACCGCGACCGTGGTGCATGTGGCGACCGCGCTGGACAAGCCGGTGCTGATCGAGGGCCCGGCCGGCACCGGCAAGACCCAGCTGGCCAAGAGCCTGGCCATCGCGACCGGCAAGCGGCTGATCCGGCTGCAGTGCTACGAGGGGCTTGACGAGTCCAAGGCCATCTACGAGTGGGATTACCGGCGCCAGCTACTGCAGTTGCAGCTGCACCGGACCGACTCGGCCGGCAACCTGGCCGAGGCCGGGGTGTTCGGCGAGGAGTTCCTGCTGACCAGGCCGCTGCTCGAGGCGATCCGGTCGGCCGAGCCCGTGGTGCTGCTGATCGACGAGGTGGACCGGCTCGACATGGAGAGCGAGGCGCTGCTGCTCGAGTTGCTGTCCGAGTACCAGGTCTCGATCCCAGAGCTCGGCACCGTGACCGCGCGGCACATCCCGCAGGTGTTCCTCACCTCGAACAACACCCGCGACCTGTCCGAGGCACTGAAGCGGCGCTGCCTGTACCTGCATCTGGGCTACCCGAGCGTCGAACGCGAGGCCGACATCATTCGGCTGCACGTTCCCGAAATGAATGAGCACCTGGCCCGCGAGGTCGCGTCGCTGGTCGCGGTGCTGCGGTCAATGGACCTGAAAAAACCGCCGTCGATCGCCGAGTCGCTTGACTGGGCGAGAACCCTGCTGACCCTCGGCGCGGACGCGCTGACCGACGAACTGACCCAGCAGACCATGTCGGTGCTGCTGAAGTACGAGCGGGACATCCACACCGCGCTGACCGAGCTGTCGCTGGCCTAGCCATGCAGGATCTGCTCGGCGCCGTGGTCGATGAGCTCAGGAGCATGGGCGTGCCGGTTTCCATCGGCGAGCACCTGGACGCGGCACGCGCACTGTCCGCGGTGTCGCTGCAGGACAAGGAGCTGGTCCGGGCGACCCTGCAATGCGCGCTGATCAAGCGCGCCGAGCACGTGGCCGCGTTCAACCTGGTCTTCGAGCTGTACACGGCGGGCCGCCGGGCCGAGGACGGCGGCCTGCTCGCCGAGCTGTCCGACGACGAGCTGGCCGCGCTGCTGCGTGCTGTGATCGCCTCCGATGAGCACGCGCTGCGGCGGCAGGTCGCCGACGAGTACGTGCGCAGGTTCGGCGGTCTGGCGCCCGGCGATGCGGTGGCCGGCGTGTTCACCACCATCGCGGTCACCGAGGCGGCCGACCTGGCGGCGCTGCGAGCCGGCCTCGCGGCGGCTGGCGGGGAAGGAGACGGCGGGGGCGGCGGCGGCGGCACGACCGGCTGGAGCCGGAGCGCGCTGCTGCAGGACCGGCTCGACCGGGCCGACGCCGACCGGGCGGTCGACCGGTTCCAGGCAGAACTGCAATCGGCGGTGCGCCGCGCGCTGGTCGCCGACCGGGGGGCGCGCGCGGTGCGGGCCACCATGCGGGCCGGGCTGGCCGAGCACGCCGATATCGGCACCGCGTCCGCCGCCGAGCGGGAGGAAATGGCCGCGGCGATCGCGCCGATTGCCAGGCAGCTCACCAAGGTGCTTGCGCGCAAGTCGCTGCACCGCAAGCGCCGGCTCAGCATCCGCAGGACCGTGCGCAGGGCGATGGGCACCGGCGGCGTGCCGTTCCGGCTGGTGACCGACCCTGCTCCGCCGCCGCGCCCTGACCTCGTGGTGCTCGCCGACATGTCCGGCTCGGTCGCGACGTTCTCCAAGTTCACCCTGGACCTGCTCGTCGCGCTTGACAGCAGGCTGAGCAGGCTGCGGGTGTTCTCGTTCGTGGACGGCCTGGCCGAGATCACCGGACTGGTCCGCGACGCCAGGTCCGCTGGGGCGCAGCTGCTGCCCGCCGATGCTGCCAGGGACGCGATCCGGCTCGGCGGCTCCGACTACGGCTACGTGCTGCGCGACTTCGCGGCGCAGTACGCGCACCAGCTGTCGGCCAGGTCGGTGCTGCTGGTGGTGGGCGACGCGCGCACCAACTACCTGGACCCGGCGGAGAGCTCGTTCGCGCAGATCCGCCGGCGGGTGGGCCAGGTGTACTGGCTCAACCCGGAACGGCGCAGGTACTGGGATCAGGGAGACTCGGTGATGAGCAGGTACGCGCCGTACTGCGACCAGGTACAGGAGTGCAGGACGCTGCGGCAGATCGCCGACTTCGTCCAGTCACTGGCCGCCTGACCTGGACCAGCCGCCCGCAGGCCGGCTACCAGGCGTAGATCCTGGCCGGCAGCTTCCGCATCGGCGACCGGTCGTCGCCGGCCCAGACGATCAGGACCGGCAGGTCGTCGGGATCCCGGCCCTCGACCGCGATCACGTCCTCGTCCGTGCGGGTCTCCAGGTGGCCTGACAGCCGCCGGAGCGCCTCGGCCATCCGGTCGAGGTCCGACCTGCTCGCCGTGCTCCAGGCCAGGTACTGGACACCGACGGAGCCGAGCGACCGTTCCGCGCCATCGCCGAGCGCGCGCAGTGCCAGCTGTGATCCGCCGGCCGACTCCAGCAGCACGGCGGTCGTGTTGCGGTCCACCACCTCCAGGTCAAGCAGCTCGCGATAGAAGGCGACTGACTTCTCCAGGTTCCGCACAAAGATCACGGCTGCTCGCAGCCGGACTCCATCGGCCATCCGCTGACCTCCGCTCGCGCCTTGTGCCTGCCGGTGCCGGCCCCGGTCCCGCTCCGGTCCGCGCACCGGGGACGCGGCTCGGTACCATCCTGCACGTTAGCCAGCCGCGAGTATCGCCGAGTGCAGGTCAAGCAGGGCCGGCACGTCGTCGCGTTGCACCCGGCCCATGCCGCACTCGGTACAGATGCCCCAGCTTCCCTCGGTCTCCGGCCCGCTCGCCAGCGCGGCGTCGATCAGCCGCACCTGCTCGGCCGTGGTGCCGGGCGCCTGGTCGGCCGGGTGATAGGGCACGAGCGCGAAGTTCAGCTCGGTCTCCAGGCCGACGGCCAGGTCGGCGAGCGGCGCGAAGTAGCCCTCCTGGTGCTGGTACTGCGGCACGGTGAAGGACACGAAGCTGACCGGGCGGTCTGCCGCGATCTGGACCGAGTTCACCACCCGGACCTGCAGCGCCAGCGACTCAGGCTGGGTGAAGTGCTGGTGCCCGTAGTCGCCGTAGCACAGGTGCAGGCCGGCCGGGATGTCGGCCGGCACCTGGTCGATGCAGTGCGCGAGGCCGGCCACGATCGGCTCGAAGGCCTCGTCGCCGCCTGGTCCGAAACTCCCCTCGAGCACGCCGAACTCGACGGCGACGTCCCACTGCACCGCCACGTCGTCGTGCGGGACCGCGGCGAGCAGCCGGTCGAGGTCGGCGAACATTGCCTGCTCGTACGAGGGAAGCAGGGCCGGCTGCTGCTCCGGCACCAGATAGGCGCCGATCGAGGCCAGCGGGGTCGGGTATTCCACCTGGAACCGGACGCCGCGGGGGATGACGCCTTGATCACGGAGCTGACTGAACGTCGCGTACGACCCGAGGTAGGCGTCGGCGTAACCGATATCCGGCCAGGTCATCTCGGCCGGATCGACGCCGTCGGCCAGCCGCAGCTTCGGCATGCCCTCGTAGTCGCCATCGACCACCGCGTCCAGCGGGCCTGCCGGTACCAGCGACGGCCACTGCAGGAACTTCTGCATCTGGAAGAAGATCCAGTTGCCCCGGTCGCCGGTCTCGCCGTCTGGCAGCCGCCGCAGGCCGGCCGGCACCCGCGTGGTGATCTCGCGCATCACCGTCTCGGCGTCGGGCAGGTTGACACTTCCGTTGAAATGAGCGTGCGTTGGCGGCATTCCGTTGGCTCCCTCCCGAGTCTGTCCCGAGTATCCACGATCGCCCGGCAGGCTCGCTCACCAGCCGAGCTCCCGCAGCCTGGCGTCGGTGATCCCGAAGTAGTGCCCGACTTCGTGAATCACCGTCCGGCGGACCTGCTCGACGACCTGCTCCCTGGTGTCACAGATGGCGCAGATGGCCCGCTGGTAGATCGTGATGCGATCCGGCAGCACGCCCGCGTAGTTGGTGGTGCGGCTGGTCAGCGGCACGCCCTGGTAGAGCCCGAGCAGGCCCGGCCGTCCTGGGCCGTGCTCCACCACCACGGCCACGTTCTGCATGAGCTGGCTGAACTCGGCCGGCAGCCCGTCCACGGCAGTGCCGACCATCTGCTCGAAGTCGCCGGGATCGACGCTGATCACCCCTCCATTCTCTGGCCTGCCTTGCTGGCGGAAGAATCGGCGGTGTGCCCGCGAGCGAGATGACCTTCCGGCTGCTCGATGGCCGGCAGGCCGCCGAGCTGGTGGCCGACGTGCAGGCGCTGCACGCCGAGGTGTACCTGGCTGCCGGTTCCGGCGATGGCGAGGCCGGCGGCTTCGCCGCCAGGTTCGCGGTACAGCGCCGCCAGCCTGGTTTTGCGATGGCGGTGGCGCGCAGCGGCGGCTACCTGGTCGGCTGCGCCGCGGGGATGCCGCTGCGGCCGTCCACCTCGTGGTGGCGCGACCTCACCAGCAAGCTGCCTGACGAGCTCACCGCCGAGCATGCCGGGCGCACGTTCGCGCTGACCGAGCTGATGGTCAGGGCGTCCTGGCGGCGGCAGGGCATCGGCAGGGCGCTGCACGACCTGCTGCTTGGCGGCCGCGCGGAGGAACGGGCCACGCTCGTCGTGCCGCCGGCAACGCCCGCTGCGCAGTCCCTGCAGCGCTGGGGCTGGCGGCGGGTCGGCCGGACGCACGACCGGGGGGCTGCCGGGCCGGCCGCGGACGTGCTGGTCGCCGCGCTCCCGCTGGACAGCTCGCGCCCGGCCGGTGACCGGTGAGCTACCTGGCGAGCACCTGGCCGATCCAGCCGGTCATCTCGGCGTACACCTCGGCCCTGTTGGTCTCGTTCAGGATCTCGTGCCGTGCGTCCTGGTAGGTGCGCACGGTCACGTCGGTCAGGCCCGCCGCCCGGTACCGGTCGGTGAGCGGGCCGATCAGGGTGAGGCCGCCGTTCACCGGGTCGGCCTCGCCCACCGCGATGTAGACGGGCAGGTCGCCGCGCATCTTCGCGACCTGCTCGGCTGCGGCCAGCCGCCTGGCCCCGACGAACATCGCCTTCGCCGACGCGGTGTCGACGCCGAACCCGCACAGCGGGTCGGCCAGGTAGCCGTCGACGATAGCGTCGTCCCGGCTCAGCCAGTCGAAGCTGGTCCTGGCCGGCTCGAACGGGGCGTTGAACATGGACAGGTCGAGCGGCTCGTCCAGGTTGAGCGCGGGCTCAAGCAGGTCGATTACCGCGGTACCGGTGAGGATCGCGGCGTCCACGTCCGCGCTGTGGTCAAGCAGGTGCTGCTGCACGGCGAACGAGCCCATGCTGTGCCCGAGCAGGATCAGCGGCAGGCCAGGATGCTCGGCACGGGCCAGCGCGGTCAGCCTGCCGATGTCCCCGACCAGGTTCTGCCAGCCGTCCTCGCCGAGCTCGCCGAGCTGGCCGGGCTCCGCGGACCCGCCGTGCCCGCGGTGATCCTGGGCGTACACCACCAGGCCGTGCCGGGTCAGCTCGCGGGCGAACTCCTGGTAGCGCCGCGCGTGCTCGCCCATCCCGTGCGTGAGCTGGACGATGCCGACGGGCTCGCCTTCGGTGTCCCACCGGTACGCGGCGATCTCCCGGCCGTCGGCTGAGGGGTAGCTGAAGCTGCTATCTGGCATGCGCGACATTGTGCTGAGGTCCGGCCCGAGCCGCAATGGCGCATGGCTTGACCTCGCCCTTTGGGCAGCCGCCTACCGCCGCTCCGCGGTCAGCCAGGTCCGCGCTGGCTCGGGCCACCTGGAGGCCGGGCTCGGCTGCCCCGCCGACGATCAGCTGATCTGCGACATCGCATTCCCGCTCGGCGACGCGGTGGTGTAGTCGTGGTACATGGACCCGGTGCGGGCGCTGCGGCAGATCGCCTTCCAGCTTGAGCGGTCAGGCGCGCCTACCTACCGGGTGCAGGCGTTCCGCCGGGCGGCGCGGGTGCTGAGCGAGCTGCCGCCTGGCGAGCTGGCCAGCCGGATCGGTGACGGCACGCTGCAGGCGCTGCCCGGCATCGGGCCGTCCACCGCCGAGGTCATCGGGCAGGCGGCCGGCGGCCAGCAGCCCGCGTACCTGACCCGCCTGCTTGACGCCGAGGTGCTGCCGGAGCAGACCGCGATGCGCCGGGCGCTGCGCGGCGACTGCCACTCGCACTCGGACTGGTCCGACGGCGGCAGCCCGCCCGGCGAGATGGCGCAGGCAGCACTGGAACTCGGGCACGAGTGGATCGCGCTGACCGATCACTCGCCGCGGCTGACCGTCGCCAACGGCCTGTCCGCCGAGCGGCTCGAAGAGCAGCTCGCGCTGGTCGACCGGCTGAACGGCGAGTTCGCGCCGCTGCGGATGCTGACCGGCATCGAGGTGGACATCCTCGAGGACGGCAGCCTGGACCAGCGGCCTGACCTGCTGGAACGGCTGGACATGGTGGTGGCCAGCGTGCACTCGCAGCTGCGGATGCCGGAACCGGAGATGACCGCGAGGATGGTCGCCGCGGTCGGCAACCCGCACGTCGACGTGCTCGGGCACTGCACCGGCCGGATGATCCTCGGCCGCGGCCGGCCGGAGTCCGCCTTCGACCCGGTGGCGGTGTTCACCGCCTGCCAGCAGCACGGTGTCGCCGTCGAGATCAACTGCCGGCCGGAACGCCAGGACCCGCCGGACCGGCTGATCGAGCTGGCCGCGGAACTCGGCTGCCTGTTCGCCATCGACAGCGACGCGCACGCGCCCGGTCAGCTCGACTGGCTGGACAACGGCTGCGAGCGGGCCGAGGCGATGGGCATCACGCCGGAGCAGGTCATCAACACCAGGCCGGCGGCCGGGCTGGCCGCGCACCGCGGCTAGCCCGAGACCGGCGGTGGTCAAGCGGCGTCGTCACCGCAGGGCGGCGCGGTGCAGCGCGGCCTGGTACAGCACGATGGATGCGGCGGCCGCGGCGTTGAGCGAGCTGGCCGAGCCGGTGATGGGAATCCGCAGCGTGTCATCGCAGGCATCGCGCCAGGCGGAGCTGAGGCCGGTGGTCTCGCTGCCGATCACGGCGACCGTCGGCTGACCGAAGTCATGCTCGGCGAGCCGCCGCGCCGCGCGCTCGTCGGTGCCGGCCAGGCGGGCACCGATGCCGGCGGCGCGGATGGCCGCGATCCAGTCAAGCACCTGGGCGTGCGACGGCACCCGGACGACCGGCAGCGCGAACAGCGAGCCGGTGCTGGCCCTGACCGTCCTCGGGTCGTACACATCGGCCGCGTGGCCGGTGACGATCACCCCAGATGCGCCGAAGGCGTCGGCTGACCTGATCGTGCTGCCGATGTTGCCAGGGCTGGCTGGCCGGTCCAGCACGATCGCGAGCAGCCCCTGGTCAGCGGGGATGCGGGCCAGGTCGTCCGGCGGCAGTGCCGCGACCGCGAGCAGCTCTGGCAGCCCCTCGGTCTTCTCGCCAAGCGCGGCCATCAGCTCAGCCGAGACCGCCACCTGGCTGGCCTGAACCTGGTCGAGCAGCTGCCGTGCCCACCCGGACAGCTTGACTCCGTCGGCGTAGAGCAGGGCGCGGAGCGGCCACCGGTGCCGGACGGCCAGCGAGATCGGGCGCACGCCCTGGACCAGGAACTCCCCGGCGCGCTGCCGCTTAGCGCGGTTGCTCAGCAGCGCCTCCCACTGCTGGAACCGCGCGTTGCGGGTACTGACCCGCTGGGCACCAGGCACGCCAGGCAGTCTGGCGGCCGGCTTGACATGTGACCAAACGGTCACCTATTCTCCTGGCGTGGACGAGGTGTTCAAGGCACTGGCCGACCCGACCAGGCGCGAGCTGCTCGACGAGCTGTTCCGGGCCGACGGGCAGACGCTGAGTGCCCTTGAGGAGCGGTTCCCGATGACGCGGTTCGGCGTCATGAAGCACCTGCGCCAGCTCGAGGACGCGGGGCTCGTCGTGACCAGGCGGCGCGGCCGGGAGAAGCTGCACTTCCTCAACCCGGTCCCGATCCGGCTCATCCACGACCGGTGGGTGAGCAAATACGCCGAGCCGTGGGTCGCCGGGCTCAGCGGCCTGAAGCGAGAACTGGAGTCTTCGATGGAGAAGGTGTTCGAGATCTACATCCGGACCACGCCGGAGCGCCTCTGGGACGCGATCACCGACCCGCAGATCCGGGCCAAGTACAACTTCGGCGCCGGGGTCACCTCGGACTGGACGCCCGGATCGGACTACACCATGGAGGTCAAGGCCAGGGGACTGGTGCTCGGCGAGGGCACGAACCTCGAGGTCGAGCCGCCACGGCGGCTGGTGCAGACCATGACGGCCCTGTGGGGCGAGGACGTGCGGGCAGCGGGCACCAGCAGGATCACCTGGGACATCGAGCCGGTCGGGGACTCCTGCAGGCTCTGCGTCACCCACGACCAGCTGCCCGAGGACGCCAGCGAACAGCTCTACGGCGGCTGGCCGATGATCCTCTCCGGCCTGAAGACCTGGCTGGAGACCGGCGAGCTGCTCACCACGCCCGGCTCGCTGATGTACGCCTGACCAGGCCAGCACGCCGGTCACCGGCCAGGACGCTGGTCACCGGCCAGGACGCTGGTCACCGGCCAGGACGCCGGTCACCGGCCAGGACGCCGGTCACCGGCCAGGGATAGGGCACTGGCGTTGGTTGCGCGTTCAAGCTCGAGGGCTAGGCTTTCCGGCTTGTGACCGACCTACCAGGGCAGCAAGCGCCAGCAGCATTCCGCCAGCACCGGTTTACCCCGCCGCCCGGGGCGACTGACCTGCTGCTGGTGCGGCACGGCCAGTCCGAGGCCTATCTGGACGGCACGCTGTTCCCGCTGGTAGGCGGCCAGGGCGATCCGCCGTTGTCAGACCTCGGGCACGAGCAGGCCAGGCTGGTCGGTGCCCGGCTCGCCGGGGCCGGGATCTCGGCCATCTACGTGAGCAACCTGCGGCGGACCGCGCAGACCGCGGCGCCGCTGGCCGGCCTGCTCGGCCTGCAGCCGCAGGTCGACGCAGGGCTGCGCGAGGTGCACCTTGGGGAGTGGGAAGGCGGCGTGTTCCGCAAGATGGTCGCCACCGGCCATCCGATCGCCGAGCGGATGAGCGCCGAGGAGCGGTGGGACGTGATCCCAGGTGCGGAGCCTGCGGGCGCGCTGGCCGACCGGGTGCGTGCCACGATCCTGCGGATCGCCGCGAGCCACCCCGGTCAGTGCGTCGCCGCCTTCACGCACGGCGGCATCATCGGGCAGGCGCTCGCGCTCGCCACCGGATCGCGCCCGTTCGCGTTCCTCGGGTCGGACAACGCGTCGGTGTCCCGGCTCGTCATCACCGGCAACCGGTGGATCACCAGGAGCTTCAACGACACCGCGCACCTGGAAGCGGCGGACCAGGCGTCACCGGCCCAGCCGGCCTGACCGGCCGGCGGCTCAGCGCTGGATGGTCGCCAGCTCGCGCGCCATCAGCTCGATCAGCTTCTCCAGCCCGCGCAACGGCCGGGCCAGCACGGTGATGCTGGTGAGCTTGCCGTCGGCGTTCCACCGCAGCAGGTCGACGCCCTGGACGAACCGGCCGTCAAGCTCGGCCGCAAACTCCAGCGCCGCGCTTGCCTCGTCGAACCACTCGCCGACGTACCGCAGCGACGGGCCGAGCACCGCGAACGCGGCCGTCAGGTACCAGGTAGTGAGCGCCTTGCCGTCTTGCGGCGCGAACACGGCCGGCGACCTGAACACCACATCGTCTGCCAGCAGGTCGTCGAGCAGGGCCGGGTCGCCCGCCGCGACCGCTGCATGCCAGGAGCGCAGGGCAGGTGGCCGATCGGTCATGCCGCCAGTCTGACAGCAGTGAAGTTCTTACCCCAAAAACGGTCCACGAACTTCACTGCTCTCTGGGCATACTGGCCGACGTGCAGAACCCGGCGGTGGTGTTCACCGCGCCAGGCGAGGTGACGCTGCAGGACCTGCCGGTGCCAGAGCCCGGCCCCGGTGAGGTCTTGCTGCGCACCAGCCGGACGCTGATCAGCACGGGCACCGAGCTGACCATCCTGTCCGGCAGGTTCCCGGCGGACTCCGCCTGGGGCCGGTACGGCCGGTTCCCGTTCGCCGCCGGGTACAGCGCGGCCGGCCAGGTGGCCGCCGTCGGGCCTGACGTCCGGCAGGTTCAGGTCGGCGACCTGGTGGCCGCCAGCACGCCGCACGCCAGGTACGCGACGGCCACTGCGGGTTCGCTGGTGGCGGCCGGCGATGCGGCGGACCAGCTCGACTACCTGCCGTTCACCAACCTCGGCTGCACGGCGATGAACGGCGTGCGCAGGTCGGGCGCCAGCCTGGGCGATGCAGTGGTGATCTTCGGGCTCGGCATCGTCGGCCAGCTCGCCATGCGGCTGTGCTACCTGACCGGCGCCCGTCCGGTGATCGGCGTCGACGTGGCCGCCCTGCGGCTGGCCGCCGTTCCCGGCTGGCCTGGCGTGGCGGCGGTCGACGCTTCAGCCGGGGATGTGGCGGGCCGGGTTGCCGAACTCACCGGCGGCCGGATGGCGGACGTGGTGTTCGAGGTCACCGGCGACCCGGAGCTGATACCCGGCGAGTTCGCCGCGCTGAAGCCGCGCGACGGGCGCTTCGTCGTGCTCAGCAGCCCGCGCGGCCCGACCACGATCGATCTGCACGATCTGTGCAACTCGCCGAGCCACACCATCATCGGCGCGCATACGACCTCACAGCCGGCCGTCGAGACATTGGCCAGCCCGTGGACGCGTGCCCGTAACGGCGAGCTGTTCGCCCGGCTGCTGGCCGGCCGCGAGCTGGACCTGGGCCCGCTGGTCACGCACCGGTGGCCGGCCGGCGATGCGGTCGCTGCCTACCAGCTGCTCGTCGCCGACCGGAGCAGGGCGCTCGGTGTCGTGCTCAGCTGGGATTGAGGACCGGGCGTACCTCGCCGACCCGGACCGGGCGGTGCTCGCGCAGCGAGACCGCTGCCGCCTCGGCCGCCAGCTCTGACTCGATCGCGTCGGCCACCGGGCACGGCGAGGCCATGCCGCCGGCCACTAGCTGCGCGAAGGCGGCCAGCTCGGCCCGGTACGCCTGGGCGAAGCGCTCCATGAACGTCGGGTAGGCCGGCCCGCGCGGGAACTGCGCGCCTGCCTCAAGCGACCCGAGCGGCAGCCGGTCGTCAAGCCCGGCCGCGACGCTGTCCGCCGAACCGTGCAGCTCCAGCCTGGTGTCGTAGCCGCGGCCGTTGTACCGGGTGTTGGAGATCACCGCGAGCGTGCCGTCGTCCAGCGTGACCACGCACGCCCCGGTGTCGACGTCGGGGATGTCCGCGATCCACTGCTCGCCCTTGTTGCTGCCGGTGGCGTAGACCTCGGCCACTTCGCGGCCGGTCACCCAGCGGATGATGTCGAAGTCGTGCACGGTGCAGTCCCGGTACATCCCGCCCGAGCTTTCCAGGTAGGCGTGCGACGGGGGATAGGGATCGAGCGTCGTGGACCTGATCGAATGCAGCCAGCCGAGCCTGCCCGCACGCAGGTCAGCTCGCGCCCGGATGCAGGCGGGGTCGAACCTGCGCTGATAGCCGATCTGGATCCGGTCCGCCCAGTCCTGCACGTCGCGGGCAAGCTCTGCCGCCTCTGCGGCGCTGTGCGCCACCGGCTTCTCGCAGAACACCGGGATGCGGGCGGCGGCCGCCTGGCGCAGCAGGTCCGGGTGCGTGCCGGTGCTGGTGGCGATGACCAGTCCGTCGATGCCCGAGTGCCACAGCGCGGCCGCGTCCTCGGCTGTCTCCGCGTGCCATCGCCCGGCTAGCTGGCCGGCCATGCCAGGCAGCAGGTCGGCCACGACGAGGCCGTCGACGGCCGGCAGCGCGGACAGGATGTCGGCGTGATAGGCACCGATCCGGCCGAGGCCGAGCAGCCCGAGCCTCATGGCGTGGCCGCGCCGTGGGTGACCGGCAGGATCTCGACCAGCCGCCGCCACCTAGGGCTGTAGGTCACCTCCGCCAATTCGCCCACCGCGATGCGGTGGTACTGGTCGTCGGTGACCTGGTAGGAGTGCCCCGCTGCGGAGATGCCGTCGTCCACGCAGAGGTAATACCGGTCGGGCTCCTCGCTGTCGGTAACCTTCCAGCGCTTCACGATCTCGCCGGTATAGCTCGCGCGGTCTGGCAGGCTCATCCGGCGAGCATACGCAGGCAGCCAAAGCCCGAGGATCACCATGCCGCCGGCCGCGGCCGGGGCGGCCCGATGAGCAGGCCCTGCGCGTGATTGTGGTCGGCAGCCAGGCCGATGGCGGAGCTGACGATGGTCCCGGCGGCCGTGTAGAACCCGAGCGGCAACAGCGGCCACAGCGTGCTCCACCGCGGCGGTGCCTGCAACCGGCCGACGCAGACCGGGTGCCAGCTGCCGCCGGAACAGGACCAGGCCTGGCCCTTCGGCAGCGGCATGCCGGGCGTCGCGGCGGCCGGCCGGACGCCCTGCTGCCGGTACCGCCTGGCTGCGGCCACTCCGGCTGGCGTGGGCCGCCAGCGGATCAGCAGCAACGGCGCGACAAGCGCGATCCCGAGGACGTCGCCGGCCACCACCGCGGCGTGCCCGGCCTGGTGGCTGACCTGCGACGCGATGATGACGGCCAGGCCGCCCGCGAGCGCCAGGGCCAGCAGGACCCAGCACACCGTGCGGCCAGGCGAGCGCCTTGCCAGGCCCGCCTGCCTGGCCTGACTGCCGAGCGCGTCGGTCAGTTCCTTGCGCCACTGGGTGAAGTCATCGCCGTCGTCGCTGAGCAGCACGGGCAGCGGCACGGCTCCGCGCCCGGCCGCCCGGCTGCGCACCCGGTCCACGGTGAGCTGCTCGAAGGGCAGCAGCGGCCGGCCTGACGGCGGTGCGGCTGCGGCAACCCCGATCGAGAGCACGCCGTCCGGATCCGGCTGCGACCTGAGCACGCCGCCTGCCGCCAGCGCGAGGACGACGGTGGTGCCGACCTGCGGCGAGTACCTGCAGTTGCTGACCAGGAACGCGATCACCGCGTCCGGCGGCGGTGCGGGTGAGCTAGCGGCCGGTGAACCGGGGCTGCCGCTTCTCGGCGAATGCGCGCTGGCCCTCCAGGTAGTCCTGCGAGCCGAAGCAGGCCTCGACCATGGCCGCCACCCTGGCCAGGTCGCGGCGGTCGGCTGGCTTGCCCGCCTCCCGGATCGCGGCCTTCGCGGCAGTGACCGTGAGCGGGGCGTTCCCGGCGATGTCAGCGGCAAGGTCGGTCACCTCCCGCTTCAGGAACGGTCCTGGCACGATCCGGTTCACCAGGCCCATCTGCAGCGCCTCGGCTGCGGAGAAGCGCCTGGCCGAGAACAAGATCTCCGCGGTCCTTGCCGGGCCGACCAGGTTGATCAGCGCGGTGACGCCGCCGAAGCCGTAGCCGAGGCCGAGCCTGGCGGCCGGGATGCCGAACTGGCTGTCGTCCGCGGCGATGCGGATATCCGCCTGCAGCGCGGTGAGCAGGCCGCCGCCCATGCAGAAGCCGCGGATCATCGCGATCACGGGCTTATCCAGGCCGGCCCAGGCCTGGCCGATCGCGGCCATGCTGGCGTCGAACTCTGCGCGCGCCGCCGCGGAGGTGCGCTGCTCGGCGAACTCGGAGATGTCGGCTCCGGACACGAACGCCTTGTCGCCGGACCCGGTGATGACCACGACCCGGACCCCGTCGTCGCCCTGCAGCGCGGCCAGCGCGGCTGGCAGCGCAACCCGCATCTGCGCCGACATCGCGTTTCGCTTCAGCGGGTTGTTGAAGGTCAGCGTGGCAATCCCGGCGCTGACGTCGATCAGCAGCATGTCGGTGCCGGTCTGGTACTGGCTGCCGCCAGGTGCGGTCATGTGCGTCCCTTCAGATCACCCGCTGGCTGCGGAGCGCGCCGATCTCGGCCGCGGAGTAGCCAAGCTCGGCAAGCACCTCGCCGGTGTGCGCGCCGGCGTCCGGGCTCGGCGTCCGCACGGTGCCGCCGGCGGCGGCTGGCCCGCCGGTCATCCGCACCGCGTTCCTGAGTATGTCGAGCCTGCCGAGGTCAGGGTGCTGCACCGCGCCGGTCATGGCCAGGTGCCGCACCTGCGGATCGGCGAATACCTCGTCCATCCGGTAGACCGGTCCGCATGGCACTCCTGCCTGGTTCAGCGCCGTCACCCAGAAGGCGGTGGTATTGCCGCGCAGCCGGTCGCCGAGCAGGTCGTTCAGCGCGTCGCGATTCGCGTGCCGCCTGGCGGCGGTGTCGAACCGCGGGTCGGCCGGCAGGCCGGGCAAGCCGGCCACCTCGCACAGGCTGCGCAGCAGCCGCCCGCCTGGCGCGCCCAGGTTGACCCAGCCATCGGCGGTGCGGAAGCAGCCCATCGGCACCCCGAGCGGGTGGTGGTTGCCCGCCGGGCCTGGCACCTCATGGTCGACCGTCCAGCGGGCTGCCTGGAAGTCCATCATCGCGATCATGGACTCCAGCAGCGAGGTCTGTACCCAGCAGCCCTCGCCGGTGCTGTCCCTGTCATGCAGCGCGACCAGCACGCCGATCGCGAGGTACAGGCCCGCTGCCAGGTCGGCGACCGGGATCCCGGCCCTGACCGGCTCGGCGCCGAGCCCGGTGACGCTCATCAGGCCGCCCATGCCCTGGGCGATCTGGTCCACCCCGCCGCGGCCGCCGTACGGGCCGTCCTGGCCGAACCCGGAGATCGACCCGTAGACCAGCCGCGGATTGCGCGCGTGCACCGCCTCGAAGCCGAAGCCGAGCCGGTGCTTGACCGGCGGGCGCATGTTCTCGATCAGCACGTCCGCGGTGTCCACCAGGCGCATCAGCACGTCCTGCGCGGCCGGTGCCTTGAGATTGAGCGACAGCGACCGCTTGTTGCGGTGCAGCTGCTGGAAGTCGCTGTCATGGCGGGCGCCGCCGGTGCTTGGCTGGCCGGCATCGGCCGGCGGCAGGTCGATCCTGATCACGTCGGCGCCCCAGTCGGCGAGCTGGCGTACGCAGGTCGGCCCGGCCCGCGCCACGGTCAGGTCGATGACCCTGATGTCAGCGAGCGGGAGCTTGGCGGCCATGCCGGTACCGGCCTTCCGTGCGCAGCCTGGGCGTTGACGAATCAAATGAACAGATTTTTAATAGCACGTACGAGAAGCACTGTCAGCAGGAGGCCGCAGGCATGACCGAACGCAAGAGCCCGACGGCTGTGCTGCACGAAGGCCCGCGTGCGCTCACCGACGAGCAGGTCCGCGAGATCGAGGAGACCGAGCTCGACGGCGTGCTCGCCGTCGACATCGACGACGTGATCGAGTACGTGCACCGGGACCTGAAGTCGCTGCCCGACTTCATGACGCTGTACCGCAGGTACCTGAAGCAGCGCTGGGACGTGTACGACCTGGACTTCACCCAGGACAAGATCGACTGGACCGAGAAGATGACCGCCGAGGAGCGTGAGTCGTTCACCGCCATCTCGTCCGGGTTCCACCACGGTGAGCGGCAGGTGGAGATCGAGCTGCCGGTGTTCATGATCGGCGCGAGCGAGGAGGAGAAGGTCCACATCGCCGCGCAGATCGAGGACGAGGCGCGGCACACGGTGTTCTTCGACCGGTTCTACCGCGAGGTCGTCGGCCTGGACGGCGACGACATCATGGACGTGCTCGACGCGTCGTTCCCCTGGGTGTCGGAGACGTTTGTCGGGCCGTTCGGGCTGCTTGCCTATCAGGCCGACGAGGTGCGGCTCAACCCGTACGACGAGCGGGCCAGGGTGCGGTACGGCACCACCTACTTCCTGTGGATCGAGGGCGTGCTGGCGCTGTCGGTGATGAAGGTGACGCTGTCCTACGCGCGCTGGCGCGGGGTCCTGCCCGCCTACTACACCGGCTTCACCGCCACCTGCCGGGACGAGTCGCGGCACGTGCAGGGCGGCATGAAGTACCTGCAGGACGCGGTCCGCAAGGACCCCACGATGATCCACGAGATCCACAACACGCTGCGCACGATCCTGTCGATGTCGGGGGTGGCCAGCCGCCGGATCTACTTCGAGCCGCTTGGCTGGACCGAGGAAGAGGTGAACCTGCTGTTCATCCAGCAGCTCCGCCGCAAGCTCAACGACGTCGGCATCGACCTGGCGCCTGACCTGGAAGAGATGCTCAACTACGTCAAGCCAGAGCTGGCAGGCGGCTGAGCGATGACCGAGCCGAAGTTCTTCACCAAGGAATGGGCCGACGCGGTCAGGGAGGCGCTGATCGCCGGGCCGCCAGAGCAGGCGCGCGTCGGCAAGCTGCAGGAGTACTGGGACTTCTTCGATCTGGTCAAGAGCCTGTATCCGGCGTCCTGGGCGCTTGGCTGCCGTGACCTGCCAGCCGAGCTCGGCGACGGCCCGGCGTACCTGCTCGTGCAGTGGGGCGGCGGCACCGTCAGCAACGCCGCGATCATCGGGCCAGACGAGCCGGTCGAGGCCACGTTCGTGCTGAACATGGACTACGCGGACTGGAAGGCGCTGCATGAGGGCTATGACGCGCAGCGAACCGTGATGTACCGCAAGATCCTGCTCGAGGACGGGCCGCTGCTCGAGTTCTTCAAGCCGATCTACTTCTTCGTCGAGTGCCTCGCGGTCATTGGCGCGCTGCCTGCGCAGTACCCGGAGCTGACCAAGTCGTAACCGAAGCGGGCTGCAAGCGACTCAGCCTCGGTCCTTGCGCCGTCGATCGTCTGCCCTAGCGCCAGCGAAGGGCGATGCCGTACCGCCGAGCACTCCAGGCAGAAAGCTTCAAGCAACTCCTCCGGCACCGATGCGGGAATGACAGGCGTGTAGTCGGTCACGAGTGACAGCATCCGGCCGTCGATTGGCAGCAGCCAGCCCAGGCTCACCAACCTGTCAATGACTGGCAGCGCTTCGTGCTCGGACAACCCGCTGGTCAGGTCGGCCAGCCTTACGCCGCGGTCTGCGCGCTGCAGGATCTCCAGCGTGCAGCCGTCGATGCGGTCCCTGGCGATAGTTGCGACTGGTCGTGTATCGAAAACCCAGCAGCCGTCCGGTTTCTCAACCCGTAGCAGAGCGCTTGACTCGTAGCTCGCTTGCCAGTCGTCCACTAGCTCGCGCAGGACCCGCCCGTACTCTTCCGGATCCTTGCCCCCGTCGGGCACAAAGTCAAAATAATAGACCAGGTCATTCAGATCATCCATTGGATGACCATAAATGTACTGATATGGCTCCGGTGGCCAGCGCCTGGCCACGCCTAGCGCTCGTCCATTGAAGTCAAGCGGGCTAAAGCGATCGAGTCGCACGCGGCATGCAAATGGCGGCCGCAGATGATGGAGCATCGGAAGTATCTTGAACATCTCGAGATAGTCTTGCATGTCTTCTCGAGGGAAGCCGTAGAGCAGGTTCCACATCGGGCGGATGCCCAGTTCTTCACACCATTTCAACAGGCGGATGTTGTGGTAAGCGTCAACGCCCTTCCGCATCAGTTTCAGGATCGGCGTGCTGAGGCTCTCGATGCCTGGCTGAACGCACCGTATCCCGGCACTATGCATCAGTTCGACCTGTTCACGGGTCACTTTCGACTTGATCTCATAGAAGATCTTGGCGGGAAGCTTGCGCTCGGCGAGCGCAGGCAGCAGCGTCCGGAAATAGTGGAAGTCCAGAATGTTGTCGACCGCATTCACGTTGTTGACGCCGTATTGCAGGGCTGACTCAATATCGTGGATAACGCGCTCCGGGCTCTTGCTGCGGAAGAACAAACTGTCGCCGTTAAGGCCGCAGAATGTGCAGTGTTGCTGGGCTCCATACCAGCATCCGCGACTGGTCTCGATCGGGATCTCGATGTCACCGCCGGACAGCGGCAGGCGTGCCTGCTCAATTTGCCTGAACCAGTCCTCGTACCGAGGCGTCGGCAGCGCGTCGAGGTCCTGCCACCTGGCAGGTTTACGGGCTTTCGGCTGAGCGCTGGACAGCATTCCTGGTATCTGTGTCTCGGGACTGCCGGCGTCGTCAAGGTGCTGGGCCAGGTTCAGGAGCGCGGTTTCGCCTTCGCCGGGGCAGACGTAGTCCACGGCGGGGAAGAGTCGCAGCACAGACTCGCCCATGACGTCCTCACATGACGCGCCACCGAGCACAATCTTGGACCGGCCGCCCAGCATCTTGAGGCGCTCCGCCATCGCCAGGCTTGGCGCGAGGTTGAAGGTCGTGTTGAATCCGACGAGATCGAAGTCGCCTTTGGCGATGCCGAGGCTTTCGTCGCGCACCAGATCGCGTGCCTCTGCGGCCAGATCTGGGAGTATGTTGATGAGCCATTCCGGTACATTCTTTGCCAGCAGGTGACGTTCGATGACCAGACGCATCGCCGGTTCGATTTCGTCGCCATGGCCGGGCCACATGGCCGAGAAAACCATCTCGCCGTATAGCGTCTCTGCAGGCATCTGCTCGGAAGCCATGCGGTAGAGATTCAGTCCGATGCGGCGAGCGTACTCGACGTTGAGGTACCTGATCTCGGCAGTGTGGCCGTTCGCCTCCAGGACGCCCCGCAGCAGGCTCAGAGCGATTGATGGTCGGCTGACTGACTGGAATGGCATTTGCACCAAGACTACGTTGGCCATCGATTTTCGCCTTTCCTGCCGCGGGAAGCTTGCTGCTCGGGAGCCCGGCTCATGCTGCCCGCTGCCAGCCGATGCCGTCAGCGGACGGGACCAGGCTGCCCGGCACGACGGCCACAGCGCCCTGGCTGGCCGCTGTGCGGGCAGCGTAGGAATGCTCGGAGTCACCTGGAACGAGTGCGGGATCGTCAGAAGCTGCACCACCGACGAGTTCTATGAACGCGACAATGTCCGCCAGAGCCGAGCCGGTGAGCCGCTTCGCCGCCCAGAAGTACGAATGCTCGCTGAGACTCTCGATATAGAACGCTCTGAGGAACTGATAGAAAAACCTGTATTCTGTTCGGTACCTGCGTTCGAACTCGGCCAGTGCCTGCTCTTCCGGGATCGCGCCGGCCAGGCTGCTGTTGATGGCCCGTGCGGCCAGCAGCGCCCCATAAGTGGCCAGGTGGACACCGGAGGAGAGAACCGGGTCAACGAAGCACGCGGTGTCGCCGACTAGGACCATGCCAGGCCGGTGAAAGCGATCGTGGCAATACGAGTAGTCGCGCCGGATGCGGACGTGCCCGTAGGGTCCGTCGGTGACGCGGCTTGCGGTCGACAGATATTGCCTGATCAGCGGGCAGGACGCGATGAGCCCGGCGAGGGCGCCAGCTGGATCTCCCTGGATGCTGGGCGCGAGGTCACCGGGGATCACCGCGCCGACGCTGGTCAGGGTCGCACTGAGCGGGATGTACCAGAACCAGCCGTTGTCGAATGCTACCGACAGGATGTTGCCGGAGTGCGGCTCGGGCAGCCGCTTCCCGTTCTCGAAGTAGCCGAACACGGCGATGTTGCGGAAGAAGTCCGAATAGTGACGCTGACCTGCCATCCGGCGATAGATCCGGCTGCGGTGCCCGCAGGCGTCGGCGACGAACCTGGCCAGGGCGGTACGCACCCGGCCGTCATCGTCGGTGTACCTGATGCCTTGCACCCGACTCTGCCCGACGACGATGTCAATCGCTGAACATCCTTCATGCACGTCAACCCCGGCGCGCCGGGCGTTGTTGAGGAGGATGGCATCGAACCGCATCCGTTCGACCTGGTAGGCGTAGGAATTGCCGTGCGAGAAGGCGGGCAGGTCGCGAAATTCGAACGTCCATGGCTCAGGGTTGCTGCCCCATCTGAATGTTCCGCCATGCTTCACGATGAAACGGCCGGCTTCAAGTTCGTCGCTAACACCGAGGAGGCGGCATATCCCATGGACAGTGGCCGGCAGCAAAGACTCACCGATCTGATATCGCGGGAAGTGCTCCTTTTCCAGCAGCAGAACCCGCTGACCTCGCATGGCCACCAGTGCGGCCAGAGTCGCGCCGGCCGGCCCGCCGCCAGCCACGATCAGGTCATACCGCTCAGAGGCCAGCGTCACTGATGGCTCCCTCGATGTTGAGCGCACGGCAGCGCAGCGTACGCAGGATGTCGTCTTGGCCCTCGGTGAGCAGGCGGCGCAGGGCGGCGGGCGGATCGGTGGTGGCGATGTAGGCATCGGTCGCGTCCACTGTCTGCTGGCTGAATGGGCAGGCCGGATACAGGCCGGCGACGAAGTCTTGCGCCATTGCGGTTGGCCACGTGCGCCAGACCACATCGATCGCACTGAAATAGTCGTCCAGGTAGGGCTCGGTCAGCGCACGCTGGTCGGGGTAGGCAAACCCGGCCAGCAGCGCACGGAACAGCGCAAGCGGAAGCTCGCCGCTGGTTAGCTTCCGCCACGCGGCCCGCTTGGCATCAGCTGCAGGTATCGCTGCGTGACACGTTGCGGCATGCCGTTCACCGGCATCGGTGGCATCGCGGCTCCGCTCGCGGTCGATCTGGCTGGCCCCGGCCTTACCCCTGCTGACCAACCTGGTCAGCAGCGTCCAGCGCAGGTCGGTGTCGACGAGCAGACCGCTCAGCGCAGCCGAGCCGTCCAGCAGGCCGGCTAGGAACGCCAGGTCATCGTCGCGGGTGGCAACCTCGGCAAGCGCTCGCAGGTACGTGAGCTGAGTGTCTGATCCGGCGGGTGCCTGGCTGAGGAGCCCGCGCAGCGTCGTGGCAATCAGCTCGAGCCCGGTCTCCTGCCAGGCCGGGTCGGCGTAGCGCCTCACCGCCACGCCGGCCTGGCCGAGCAGAGCTTGCGCCATGCTCACGTCGGGGACAGTGCCGACGCCTGAGGCGACGAGCTTGACATATTCGCGCGCTGCCATTTCTCCGTCTCGGCACATGTCCCAGGCGGCAGACCAGCACAACGCGGCCGGGAGCGAGTCGGCGAAGCCGCCGATGTTGCCGAGAAGCGTGCGCAGCGACCGCTGGTCGAGCCTGATCTTGGCGTAGCTCAGGTCGTCGTCGTTCACCAGCAGCAGGTCTGGGCAGGATTCCCCGATCATCGCTGGCAACATCGTCAGTTCGCCGGCGACATCGACCTCGACTCGCCCGGTACGAGCCAGGGCACCGCATGACCGGTTGTACAGCCCGATGGCTATGCGGTGCGACCGCAGGACTGGGTGCTGTCGCGGAGCTTCCTGCAGGACGGCGAATGAGGTGAAGCGGCCGGCCTCATCGAGGGTGAACGATGGCCGCAAGGTATTGACCCCAGCAGTTTCCAGCCACTGCCGGGACCAGGAAGTTAGCTCACGGCCTGAGGCTGCCTCAAGTGCCGAGAGCAGGTCAGCCAGCGTCGCGTTTCCCCATGCGTGCGCGGCAAAGTACCTCCGCACGCCGACCAGGAAGTTCTCCCGACCCACCCAGGCGACAAGCTGTTTGAGCACAGCCGCGCCCTTGGCGTAGGTGATGCCGTCGAAATTGACCTCGACAGCTGCGATGTCCGGGATGTCGGCTGAGATCGGGTGCGTGGTGGCCAACTGGTCCTGGCGATACGCCCAGGCCTTGTAGAGCTGGGCGAACGTCGTCCATCCGGACGACCAGCGAGTAGCCTCCACCTCGGCAAGCGTGCCGGCCCAGGTCGCGAACGACTCATTCAGCCAGAGATCATCCCACCAGCGCATGGTGACCAGGTCGCCGAACCACATGTGCGCCATCTCATGCAGGATGGTCTCCGCCCGGCCCTGGCGGACGAAGTCGGTGACCCTAGACCGGAAGAGGAACTGCTCGGTGAACGTCACGGCGCCAGGGTTTTCCATGGCGCCCTCTTTGAATTCCGGCACGAATAGCTGATCATACTTTCCGAACGGATACTTGGTCCCGAAGATATTGTGAAAGAAACCAAAGCCTTGCTTGGTGATCGTGAAAATCTCGTCCGGATCAAGATACTCGGCCAGCGACTGGCGGCAGAAAATGCCCAGCGGAATGCCGTCGCACTCGTCCTTTGCCAGGTGATAGGGACCCGCGGCGACCGCCGTGATGTAAGTTGGCATCGGCGGGGTAGCCGGGAACCTCCAGCAGATCCCGTCCTGAACTGGTTCGGTCAAGTCCGGCGCCATGTTAGAGACCACGGTCCAGTCCGCTGGCGCGGTGACTGTGAAGGCGAAGCTGGCCTTCAGGTCGGGTTGATCGAAGCACGCATAGACCCGGTGCGCGTCGAACGCCTCAAGGTCGGAGTACAGGTACGCCCGACCGTCAGCCGGATCGATAAACCTGTGCAGTCCAGCGCCCGTGCGCGAATACTCGCATTCAGCGTCGACCGCGAGGACATTCTCTGCGCACAGACCGGTCAGCGCTATGCGGTGGCCGTCGAATGCTGCCGGGTCCACCGGCTCGCCGTTCAGCGTGATGCGGTGAACGCCGGCGGCCGTCAAGTTCACGAAGGTCGTGGCATCAGGCGCGCGGCTGCTGAACCTGATCAGGCTTGACGATGCGAATGTGCCGGCCGCGCTGGTCAGGTCGAGGTCAACCTGGTACGAGTCGACCCGGACAAGCGCGGCACGCTGCCGCGCTTCCTGCAGGGTCAGGTCAGCTGACATCTCCGGTCCCTTCGTCCCTAGCTGGCGAGCAGCATTCGCACCGATCCCAGCAGCCTGAGCCCAGCCTGACGGCGCTCGCCTTCGGCCGCGCCCAGCAGTCGTGCCACCTCAATGAGGTCGCAGAGTTCGCTGGTGGCCGAGGTAAGCAGCGACCGCGCGGCCCGGCTCCGCTGCACGATCCGCAACGCCGCGGCGGACTGCGTCGCGAACAGCGATAGCAACTCCAGTTGGGTCAGCTGAGACCGGCTGAGCTGCTGAGAGTCAAGAACCTCGAGGACGCCGATGGGTTCCTCATCGCAGATCACCGGGCTCGCCATCAGCGTGGCCGGCACGTAGTTCGTGGACTCCGCGATCTCTTTGGCGAACCGGTCATCGCCGTCCAGGTTGTCGACGATGACTGGCTGGCCTGACTCGAGCACCCACCCGGCGATGCCCCTGCTGGCCGGAAACCGCGTCCCGACGAGGAAGTCTGCTCCTTCGCCGGCCACGGCCTCGAACACCAGGTCGCCACTCGCGGTGTCGAGCAGGAAGATCGAACTGGCCGCTGCGTCGAAGATGGCACGCGCGGTGAGCACCACTGAATCCAGGAGCATGCGCTGATCTTCTTCAGAATCGAGCACAGCCAGCGACATTGCCGCAGCCAGGGCGTTGTTATTGGTCATCGGGCACCTCGCACATTCGCGGCCGTGAGGTACAGCATGTTCTTGACCTGGAAGGCGGTCAGCTCGGGATTCTTGCTCAGAATCAATGCGCAATAGCCGGCGATGTGCGGGGTGGCAAAGCTGTTTCCGGTGCAGCGGCGCGTGCCGCCGCCAAGCCATGCCACTTCCACGTCGACTCCGTGCGCGAAGAACTCAACAGGCGGATGCGGGTTATAGAAGAACTGGCCACTATCTCCGGTGTCATGGCTGCCGACGGAAATGACCGAGGAGAAGCGCCAGGGATAACTCTCGACTCTGAGGTTGTGCGCCGAGGCGACAAGCGCGGTCTTGCGGAAGTAAGCGTCGTCGGCCAGCACGCGAAGGGCATCGGCAAATTTCTGCCTCGTCGTGGAGAGGCTGAGGTTGACGACGTCGAACCGCTGCGCTACGGCCCACGCCAAGCCAGCCATGAGGGCGTCGCCGGTGCCAGAAAGGCCATGACTCAGTACTCGGACGCTATGAATCTCGCAGTCCGGCGCTACCGAGCGCACGACGCCGGCGCACGCCGTACCGTGACCGCTCAGGTCGTCTGCTCCGACCGGCACAACTGCCCACCCGCCGTCGGCCTGCCGCTCGACGGCATGCGACCCCTGAACCGGCCCGACTCGTGGATGGCCGCCTTCTACGCCGCTGTCGACGATGCAGACGCGGACGCCACTTCCGGTAGCGTCGCCCCACGCCTCATGCGCAGTCACCGGAGATGGCCATCTGGTGGCCTCGGCCAGGTTTGCGCGATCGCGGCCGACGATGTTCCAGGTGAGGGGCGGCCTGGCCAGCCGCGTGGTGTCCATCACTACCTTCCTTCAAGCAGTTGCCGTGCCCAGCCGACGCCCACGACATGCCCTTTCCGGCTGAACCACGTCGCTGCCTGCCTGGCCATGTCCGCTGAGCCTGCACGGTCGCCGAGGTCGTGCAAGGCGATGGCCGTATCCAGGCACGCTGTCGCCCGAACTTCCGGCGAGTCGGTGCGTCGCGAGGCGGCCAGCGCTAGCGCGGACAACTGGCCTACCTCGTGGGTCAGTCCCTGCCGTGCCATGGTGCGGGCCTGCACGCCGCGACGGTCGGCGGCCGCGGCAGGCATGTCGTCGGATACCGGCGCGAAAGCTAGCTCGGCCGCCTCCGCCAGGTGCCCGCGTAGCAACTGGATCCGAGCAAGGTCCCGCGCGGCCGTCTCGGTCAGCTGCAGGTCCCCGAGATCTTTGGAGTCGATGTATGCGCGCCGCACGATGGACTCTGCCGACTCGAGGTCGCCGGCCATCAGCCGGGTCGCGCCGACGAAGATCGGCAGAGCCACGTGCGCGCGGGCGTTGTCGAGGCCGCTGACTATGTGGCCGGCCTCAACGAGGAACGCGTGGGCCTGATCATGCTCGGCAGCCATGGCTGCCAGCATTGCCAGCGGACAGAGCAAGGCAGCTCGTACCGTGCGGTGCGTGACCGCGTGCGCGCCGAGCAGGTCCCTGCAGCGTGCGATCGCCTGTGCGGCAGCCAGCGGCCCTGCCCAGAGCGAGACGCCAAGCGCGCCGAGGACTGTGGCCTGCTCAAGAGCGGCGTCCAGCCGGATCGCCTGGTCTAGGGCAAGGCTGAGGGCCCTGACGGCGCTGGCGTGCCGGCCCTTGCTCTGTTTCGCGACGCCAATTCGCAGCCAGGCCCTGGCGACTCCCAGGTAGTCGCCTGCCTGTTCGAAGACTGGCAGGGCCTGGCGGGCGGCCTTGACCGACGCGCTGAACTGCCTGGGCTGGCCAAGGTAGGCAAGCTGCATTTCGGCATGCGCCTTGATGGCTGGATTGTGCCCGGCAAGTGCTCGGTCACGGGCAGCGGCGAGGTCTCGCCGCCCGGCCTCGATCTCGCCTGCCATCAGCGCGGCTTCACCCGCCCGCAGAAGCAGCTCGGCGAGACGCTGGTCGTCAGCCGCGCAGAGCTGCAATGCCCGTCCGAGCAATCCCGATGCGTGCCGCGGATCGCCGCTGCCGAGTGCACGATTGCCGGCTGACCGCAGCGCGTCGATGGCCCGGTCAGCTAGCTGACTGCGCGTCGCCTCGGGCGTTCCGACTTCCCTGCCGAGCAGCCATGCGCGCTCCCAGTGCGTGCCAGCGATCTCGGCGTCCCCGCCGCTGGCGCTCAACCAGGCTGCCAGCCGCTCATGTCCGGCGGCGCGCCATCCCTTCGGCATCGAGTCATAAGCGACCTCATGGATCAGAGCGCTGTCGAACCGGTAGGTGGCTGCAGGCCAGGCAGCGATCTGCCGGATCAGCCGACGCTGCACGAGCGCTGCCAGGCCCTTGGCCAGTCTCGCTGCCAAGTCATCTTCGGCAATGGCAGCGAGTTCTGCGGCCGTGAAGTCGCGTCCGACCACGGCGGCCAGCCCGAGGATCCTGCGCTCACTGGTGGCGAGCAGGTCCAGCCGGTAGGAGATCAGGCCGTTGATGCTGACCGGCATCGCCTCAGACGTGCCGCTTCTGGCGACGTTGATGACCTGTTCAAGGTAGAGCGGATTGCCCTCTGCCCGGGCCACCGCGCGTTCTGCCAGCTCGGCGTCGTGAGCCATCACTTCGTCGAGCTTGGCGGCCAGAACGCGGCAGTCATCATCGCTTAGCGGGCGCAGCATGTCGGCGCGAGCATTCGGTCGGTGGCCGTTTCGTGCCCGTTCCTGTGTGGGCGTCTCGGGGCGAGCAAGCCACAGCACGGTCACAGCGACTCCAGACAGCCGGGCAGCCAAGCCGTTGACCGCATTCACAAGCTCCTGGCCCGCCATGTGCATGTCATCGAGAACGAGCACAAGCGGCCGGCCCCTGCCGATCTCGCCGAGCACGCGGCGAAGAGCCCACACGGTCTCTGCCGGCGAGATTCCGGGCGAGTCATCGGCCAGTAGTCCCGCCCGCAGCATCGCCAGCGCTTCGGCTACCTCGGCGTCAGGGTGCGTTGGCTGGTCCCACTGAGCCAGCAGCTTCCTGACTGCCTCGGCCAGCGCCAGCAGTGAGCCGCCGGTGCCATAACCAGGGCAACTGCCGTCGGCGACTAGGGCGCTGGCGGAACGGGCCCACGCCGTGAACTCAGCGGCCAGCCGAGACTTGCCGATCCCCGCGTCGCCGTACAGGGTCACCAGCTGGCAGCTGCAGTCGCGTACCGCCAGGCTGTATGCGTGCCGCAGCGCAGCCATCTCGTCCAGGCGGTTCACCATGGGCAGATCGAAGCGGCGCGGGATGGCTGGTGCCCCATCGCTCACGCTGACAAGACGGCCAGGCGTGATCTGGTGCGCGAAGCCCTTCAGCGTCAGCGGAGCTGCCGCCTCCTGGTCGGCGACGCCGTCAAGAGCCTTGCGGGTGAGCGGGCCGAGCAGGATCTCCCCGGCGTTGGCATGTTGCTCGAGCCGCGCCGCCAGGTTCACGGTCTCGCCGGAAACGAGCGTTGCGGCTGCTGCCAGGTCGTAGGCTGCCACGACCGGCCCGGTGTTCACGCCAATGCGCACATCGAGAGTGACGTGCAGGTCCTTGGCAGCCTCGGCATTGAGGCCAACCAGCGCCTGCCGCATCTGCGCAGCCGCTCGAACCGCGCGCAGCGCGTCGTCCTCGTGCACGACGGGAACTCCGAACACCGCCATCACCGCATCCCCGATGTACTTCTCGACCACCCCGCCATGCCGCTCGATACAGCTGCTCATGAGGTCGAAGTACCGGAGCATGAGTTCGCGCAGGGGCTCGGGATCAAGGGCGCGGCTCAGTTCCGTGGAGCCGACCAGATCGCAGAACAGCACAGTGACGGTCTTGCGAATTGTCAGGCCCTGCTCCCGCCGAGCTCGTTCGCCGCACGACGGGCAGAACTTAGCCTTGGCCGGCAGCTCTGTCAGGCAGGTCGCGCAGAGCACGTCGGCTTCGCCTCTCGGTCGTCCGGCGTTACAAGAAGAGGCCGCCGGCGACGTCGCCGGAATGCGCCACGACGTCTGCACGGCCGGCTTGAAACTGCTCGATGTCGGCCAGCACCGCAGCCTCGCCATCAGACAGGCCGGGAAAGCGCGCCCTGGCGTCAGCTATGGCTTCCTTCCTGTGCACCGCTATCTCGTCGGCGGGACTCCCGGCTGCGGGTTCGACGCTTGCCAGCTCAGCAAACAGCGCAATCGCCTTGCTCGCCGTGTGCAAAGCGCTGAACCCGACCAGTGCGCGCAGCCGCGGTTCAAGGGTCAACCGATCGAGCAAGGCGAAGACCGCTTGCCCGTGTGCTGCATCAGATGCCGAGTGCCCCGATAGGGCAGCCGTCACATCCTGGCGGCCGGTGGCGGCGCGGATGTGCTCGAGTAGCTGGTCTGCCGGGGGGTTGCCCTCAAGCACGGCGAGGCAGCCGAGCAGCGCGACCGGATGAACGTCGGCGATCAGCTGATACTGTGCGCCCAGCAGGTCGGTGATCGCCGGCGTCGGCAGCGCGCCGGTCGCCCGCGATGGGTCCTGGCCTAGCGCGGTCAGGTCGGCGATCACCCACCGGTCGTGACCCCGTTCCTCGCGGACGTGCTGGGTGAAGAAGCCGACAAGCGGCCCATTGAGCTTGTCGCCTGGATGTTGCAGACATTGGCGACGAGCGAATCTCAGCAGCGGGACGGCAGCTCGCGCGACCGGATACATGGCGGTGAGGTAGCGAGCATACGCTGGAGCCAGATCTGGGCTGCGCCAGAACAGATCTGCGGCAATATCAATTGCCGGACGAGCTAGATCGATCTTAGCTCGCAGAATCTCGCCTTCTCCGGTCACCGGATGCCGACCTCACTACGCAGCCATGCCGATGAGACTGCATGTGGACTTTGTCGGCAGCGTATGAAATGTCGAGGCAGCGAAACTATCGGCCAATTGGCGGATTTCCGCAGAACAGTGTCCCCCCAGGCGGGGCGCACTCTCGGCCAGGTGGCGGGGGTCGGAACGGGGCCGGATGGGCCTGACAGCTAGCCTGACTACTCGTCGGGCGCAGTCCTCATTATGATCTCCAGCCGACTATGCAGGCCTAACTTATCGAGGATGCTTTCGATATGGGACTTGACTGTTGACCGCGCGATGGAAAGCGCATCAGCGATCTGCGGGTTCGTCATCCCGAGCCGCACCAGCTCAAAGACCTCCCGCTCCCGTCTGGTGAGCTTCCTGCCTGCGTTGTCCCGGTCGCTGTCAATCTCATCGAGGACGGCGGCGTGGGCGAGTACCTCGTCGACGCCATCGCGCGGAAGCGGCATGTAGCCCGCCATCATCAGTGAGGCCATGGCGGCCAGGTGACTGGACACCACCTTGCTTCTGATGATGACGCACAGTCCGCTGCGGATGAGTTTCGACGCCCAGTCGCTGGTGCTGGCAACCAGCACCAGCACTGGCACCGCCACGGCCTTGTCGGCGAGACTGAGCCGAAACAGCGAACCCGCAGTCTCCGCGGTAATCGTCTCCAGGCAGATGACATACAGGTCCGGTCTTGGCAAATCTGACAGTGGATCGATATTGCGGTCGGCAGCAACGACCTGGACCGCAACGTCGCTGACGCTGGCAAGGGCGTTCTGAACGCCGCTGAGAACGAACTCATCGTCCCCAGCGACGACTATGCGCATCCCCTTCCGCCTCCTCCCCGTTTCCGGGTCAGCGAGTGACAGCGGGTGTTGCTAGCAGCATTCCTCCGTCGTGCCTATAGCCAGCTTGCCATCGGCAAGCATTCCGTCAATACCGCCACTGGCGGTAGCAATCCCGGCAATATAGCCTATATCATACGTTTAGGTAACAGCTTCCGGCTGCCCGCGCTGCTTCTTCTGCTCCGATCTCAACGTGCTGAGCTTGCGGGAGGCCAGCACGGCTGAGGCCATGGCTACTGCGACCGCGGCCACCCCGGCGATGACGAACGTTGGCCGCGGACCGAATGCCTGTCCTATCGTGCCGCCAAGCACCAGGGCCACGACCATGCCGACCTGAACAAGGCCATTGAGCGACGCGATTGCCTTGCCCCGGTCCGCCTCGGGAGTGCGGCCGATCAGCACCGCACCGAAAGTGGCGTTGAGCGCGGTATTCGCCAGGCCGATGAGGAGGCCGAAGCAGAGGTAGACCGCGAAGTCCGGGGACAGGCCTGCGCCGATGCAGCCGAGCCCGACGAGCGCGAATCCAGCGAAGGTGATGGTCACTTGCCACGTGACCGCCTTGGCCCTGGCCGCGACCACCGAGCCAGCCACTCCGCCGACCGCCGCGGCGATCTCCGATAGTCCGTACAGGGACGCAGAGGTATGCAGGGACACGCGGACGAGGAAGACATCGACGACGTTCACGCCGCCGATCACCACGATCGTCGCGGTGAGTGCCCACATCATCGGCCAGACTATTGCGTCCTGCCTGATCGCGGAGAAGCCAGCAAACACCCTGGTGAAGGCTCTGGCGGCAGACGGCCGAGTGATGCCTTCCCGGTGTCCGGAGCGACGGGTTTGCACCAGCATCGCAGCGCAGGTCAGCAGCGCAAACGTAGCGGTGTCGACGAGCACGGCGGTGCGCATGCCAGTCAGTCCGAACAGCAGCCCGCCCAGGCCGGCACCGGCTGGGGCACCGACCGCGGCAAGACCGGACTGCAAGGCCACGAAGCTGCCGATCTTGTCTTCGCCCACGACTCTGGGCATCAGCGCCGTCCAGGTGGGCACAGTGAACGCCTGGCCAACCTGGATGGCGAAGACGAGCAGGAATACCGCGACCAGGTCGGAGGTGAAGGCAAGCGCGCAGCAGGCTAGCGTCTGCGCCGCCGTCGCGATGGCGAGCACGGTCCTGGAGTCGTAGGTGTCCGCAACATGGCCTGCGATACCTATCAGCAGCACCAGTGGCAGTGACTCCACGCCCAGCATCACTGCCACTGGCCAGATACCGATATGGGCACGCTCGAGGTACAGCAGCAACACGATGGCCAGCACGCTGTCCCCGAGCAGCGAGACGGCACGCGCCGGTACCACGATCCGGACATCGCGGATGCGCCAGAGCTGTCGTGGCGGGGCCTGCTCGGTCACCTCACTCACCTCCTTCCTGGCCGGTCCGGCCGGGTCGCGGTGCCGAGCGGCTTCAGGGCACCGGCAGGTAGTCCGGCCGCCGTGCCAGCAGTGACCGGGCATCCGCCAGGTCAGCCGGTGAACCGGGCAGTACGCTCGAGATCGCGCGATGACGGATGGTGGCTAGCTCTAGGCAGTAGTCCTCCAGCAAGCCTGGGGGCAGCGACTTGGGGACCACGGGCGTGTAGTTGACGATCAGCGAGAGGATCCGGTCATCCACCTCGAGCAGCCAACCGATGTCCAGCAGCCCGGCTAGGGCTTTGACGCCAGCATCCCCTGCCCCGTCAAGCAGGTCGGCACGGCGCACACCGCGGTCGGACCGCTGGACGAGGTCAAGCTCGAGCGGCTCGAGGCAGCGCCGTGCCACCAGCGCGCCTGGCCTGGTATCAAACACCTGGCATCCGTCTGGCGTCTCGGCGCGCAGCAGTGCGCTGCCCGGATACTCGTCGCGCCACTCCTGCACGATCGAGTTCAGCACTACCCCATACTCTTCAGGGTTGTTGCCGTCGTCCGGTTCGAACTCAAAGTAGTAGGCCAGGTCGTCCAGTGCTGAGTCCGGCAGGCCGTAGACGAGCCGGTAAGCCCTGGACGGCCTGCGGTTGGCGACCCCCAGGGCCTTCCCGTCAAAGTGCAGCGGGCTGAACCGGTCCAGGCGCACCCGCCCGCCGGCTTCCGGCGGCTGCAGGTGGAAGAGTCGAGGCAGCATGCCGAACATTTGCAGGTAATCCTGCTTGCGCTCACGCGGGAACCCGTACAGCAGGTTCCAGGTCGCGGCAATGCCCAGCTCCTCTCCCCATTTGAGCAGCCGGATGTTGTGGTACGCCTGCACACCCTTGCGCATGAGCATGAGCACCGGCGTGCTCATGCTCTCAATCCCCGGCTGAACGCTGCGGATGCCCGCCCGGCGCATGAGCACCAGCTGATCCCTGGTGACCTTGGACTTGATCTCATAGAACAGGTGCGCAGAGTGCTCGCGTTTGGCCAGTTCCGGTAGCACCGTGCGGAAGTAACGGAAATCAAGGATGTTGTCCACCGCGTGTACGTTCTGGATACCGTACGAAAGCGCGGCGTGGATCTCCCGCAGCACATTGTCCGGGCTCTTGCTGCGGAACTGGAGGTTCTCTCCGTTCAGCCCGCAGAAGGTGCAATGCTGCTGCGCCCCGTACCAGCAGCCCCGGCTGGTCTCGATCGGGATCAGCAGCTCTGACTCCGCTATGCCGAGGTCGGCGCGGGCGAGCTGGCCAAGCCAGTCTTCAAACCGCGGCTGCGGCAACGCGTCCAGGTTCTGTGGCGGAACAGGCCTGGCAACGCTCGGATGCGCGCGGGACAGCATCCCGGGGATGGCCGTGGCGTCGTCGGCGTGCCGTGCGATGGCGTTCGCCAGATTGAGCAGCGCCTGCTCGCCTTCGCCTGGGCAGACGTAGTCCACCCAGGGAAAGAGTCGCATCACGGCCGCGCCCATGCCCGCTTCGCAGGAGGCGCCGCCGAGCACAACCGGCACGCTCGGGTTGGCCGCCTTGAAATAGCGGGCCATCGACAGACTAGGCGCCAAGTTGAAGGTGGTGCTGAAGCATACGAGGTCGAAGCGGCGGTCGATGATCTTCCGGCTCTCGGTACTGACGAGGTCGCGTGCCTCCGCCACCAGCGCAGGCAGGAGCTGCCCGATCCACGGGGGAACCCGCTTCCAGGCCGAATAGCGCGCTAGCTCCTCAGGGCTAGGCTCCCGGTCCTGCCCATCAGGATCCAGCCAGACCGGGGCGAACACGAGGTCGCTGAGGAGAATGTCGGCAGGCAGCCGCTCAGAGATCGTGGTGTAGAGGTTGACGCCGATGCGGCGGGCGAACTTCATGTTCAGGTAGCTGATTTCGACTATGTGGCCGTGCTGCTCGAGCACCGCTCGCAGCAGGCTCGGGCCGAGCGCGGGCCTGCGGACAGCCTGGAACGGCATCTGCGGGAACAAGATCCTGGTCATCGCTCCATCGCTGCTGCACGTCAGACCGCGTCCGCGAGCTGTGGCACGCGGATGCGTCGCACTGTCTTCTTCTTCGTGTCGGCTGAGTAGAGCCAGTGACCGCGGCGGGCGGCCTCGAGATCGGCAAGCGGCCTGGTATCGAGGCCGGTGCAGTCAAGCCAGCTGAGCAACGGCGTCTGCGGATCGAGCAGCACGCTGACACCAAGCCAGTGCTCGAATTCCAGGACCTGCAGCAGGACCTCGGTTCGTTCCTGGCCAAGGCCGAGGTGGCCGAGGAACTGCCGGAGCTCCGCATACACGCGCGATGCGCCAGTGGCCGGGTCGAATGCCTGGGTAGCCGCAGACGGCGTGCCGCGCTCCTCGTGCCGCACCCAGCGCACGAACTCGGTGCCGAGCTCCGGGCCGAGCAGATCCCAGAGCAATCGCAGAGTGTTTCCGAACGGTCCCAGGTGCAGGATGAACCAGTAGATGTATCGGTAATGCGCGCGCGAGGTGTACTCGTTGGGAAAGTAGTAGAAGCTGCTGAAGATTCTTGGGTACCGGCGGATCTGCTCTTCCTCCCATGGCGTGACGGTCCACATGACCGCTACATCATTCAGGCGGCCGTCGAACTGCAACTGGTCTTCGTACTCGGCGGTCAGCTCGGTGCCGGCTAGCGGCGACAGTGAGTGAACTTGAACGTTGCGCATGGCCGGGCGCCACGAGCGAAATTCGAAGTAGAGATTCAGCGTGTCGGCAAGGTCGTCCGGGGTCTCGGCTGGGAAGCCGATGATCAGCGAGGCAGTTACGCCGATCTGGCGCTCCCACGCGGACCGCACCGCGATCTTGATGTCCGCTACCTTCAGGCCCTTCTTGATGGCCTGCTGCATGTTTTCCGAGCCCGACTCGACGCCGAAGAAGATCCGGCGGCATCCGGCTTCGTACATCAGGTCAAGCAGGCTGTCGTCGATCCGGTCGGTGCGGGCACTGCACGCCCAGTCAAGGTGGAGATCTTCGCTGATCAGCCGTTTGCAGAGGTCCGCTACCAGCCTGCGGTTCGTCGTGAACATGTCGTGCACGAACTCGAAATGGCTGCTGGCATGCTGCTCTCGCACCTTCTGCAGCTCGGCGATGATCATGTCGGCGCTGCGGAAGCGGAACCGGCGCTGGAAGAAAACCTTCGTCGAGCAGAACGTGCACTTATACGGGCAGCCGCGGCCGATCTCGACCGAGACTCCGCGGGCCCCCCCGTCAATTGGCGGTGGTGTGAGCGTGTAGTCGATGGGCCGGATGTCGTCGGCATCGATCAGCTGCGCTGGCTGGAGCTGCAGCGGGAGCAGCGTCAGGCGCGAAGCGCCTGGCGGGATGTAGATAAGGCCGGGGCGCACTGAGCGCTGACCGGTCGTGATCGCTTCCCAGAGGAACGTCACGACACTTTCCGCCTCGCCGATGACGATTCCGTCGATGAATTCATAGGCGGCCATGAGTTCACCGGGCACGCTGCTGGCCTGGGGCCCGCCGAGCACGACAGGCAAGCGGGGATGAAGTTCCTTGATCCGTTTCGCCAACGTCAGTGTCCGGGGCAGCGTGCCGCAGATCGTGCCAAGGCCAACCAGCCCAACATCCGGGCCGATGTGCAGGCCCGCAAGGAACTCTTCGAGATCGGTGTTGTCGGATGGCAGATAGTGAATGTCGACAGTCAGTCCGTGGTCTTCTTTGAGAATCGTGCCGACGACCATGACGCCCAGCGGCATCTCAGCCTGAAACTCGTCAGCTGTGCTGTTGACGAGTATCGCTCTGCTGCTGGGCGTCACCTCGTCAGACCTCGCCGTAGTACAGGGCCCGTAGCGTGTCGACCTGATCTCGGATTCTCTCGGCCGCGGCGTTCACCTTCGACTTGTTCTCCTCCTGCAGGAGCAGATGGCATGAACCGCACGGAGACCTCGCCAGAACCTCGTCATCAGGGTCGTCCCTGATGACGCCCGATTGGACGGCAAGCTGCCGCGCGCCGATGGTCCTGATCGTCTGCAACACACGACTATTACTGCGGGCATCCACCGCGTCCTTCAGCGGCGTGTTCTTCACATGCCCGAACCTGAGGTCATGGGGCCCGCGGACATACATGCTCTCGCCGCAGCAGCCGAAGATCCCCCCGGTGCTGCGGATCATGAGCGTGGAGGCAGCAAGGCAAGGTTCGCGCTCCGGGAACATGGGGAAGACGCCGGGCTTCAGCTTGGTCGCGCGGCCAACCCGCATGACGCCGGAGAAGTGCACCCGCATGCGCTCGTCGTCGGTACCGAGGCCAAGTTCCTTGAGGATCTCCTCGAATTCCTCGCCTTCGGTATAGGTATATCGGATTACCGCGTCGATGCCGAGTTCCCTGGCCTCCTGCAGTGCGCGGCCTATGGCTCGCCTTGGAACGGCGGTTGCGTGATAGACATCGGCGCTGATGCCGAGTTTGCGCACGTCCAGGATCGAGTGCAGCACCTGCTGGCGTTCGGTGGAATCAACGGACCACGTGCCGTTGGTCGTCACCGAGTAGGCTAGGCCGAGGTCGCGGACGAGGCCGATCGCGTAGTAGAGCAGGTCTCGGACGTAGAAGACCTCGCCGCCGGTGAACCCTACTTCCGCCAGCGGATCGATCTCCTTGACCTGTTCAAGGACCGCCTTCAAGTATCCGCGGTCCAGCTTCGTCGTCACCTTTGGTGATGAGTTTGTCGAGCAATGCTGACACGCGAGATCACAAGACTCGGTCAGCTGGACCCCGACGCGGAGATTCTCGAACATCGCACGATGCCTTCCGCGGTCCGATGGCAAGTGTTTTGGATCAGGTAACCCTCAGCAAGCAGTGATGTACCTGGCGCGTTCTTAGCTGACGTATACCGCCCCCACGCGGATCGCGGACTGGTCCATCATGTGCGCGGTGACGAGGTCCGATTCCTCGACTTCGCTGATGTTGAGATCTCGCAGCATTGCCTTCTCGTGGTCGGTCAGTTCGAGTTCGCCCAGCGCCGCCGTCGAGTCAGCGCGGAACGCGTCGCGGAAGCTCTCGTCGGTCAGCAGCTGATTGATGACCTGCTTCACTACCTGGGATGACACAGCGGCACTCCTCGCTAGACTGGGCCGCTTGGACGAGTGAGCAGAATTGCGGCCGCCTTCGCCGCAACGTACGTCGCCGTAACCGGGCAATTCAATCGGTCAACTGGCCGGTTGCCCTGGATGGGCCACCGCCAGATGTCCGCAAGTCCTAGGCCATCTGGCGGATACCCGACCGGCTAAGTCGAAGCCCGCAAGGCACACCTGGCAATGGTGCTGAGGATCAGCCTGGCGCCCGGCTGGCTACCCGCGGCTGAGCAGCGCGGCGAGCGGGTGCGGCAGCCGGTCCAGGTCAAGCGCCCCGGCCAGCAGGCGCGCATACCTGCTCTTGCGCATCGCGCCGCTGCCCATGAACCGCCGCAGCTGCGGGCCGGCCGGCCGGCCGCGCCACTGCGGCTGCCGCTGCATGCTGCGGAACGAGCCGAGGTCACCCTGCGAGTCGACGAGCGCCTCTACCTGGTCGGTGCCGATCGCCCGGATGAGCTCGTCCTCCAGGTCCTTGACGCACACGTAGAAGCCGAGCCGCTCCATCTCGGCCCGCGACTCTGGCGAGCCGAGGCCGGCGCTGGCCAGGGCACGCCTGACGACGTGCTCCTCGCCGGTGTCGCACAGCCCGGCCAGCCTGAGGCCCGCGCCGGCCGGGCCGAACTGCCGCAGGAAGCGCGTCATCCCGTGCGCTCCGCCGGCCGGCAGCACCACCAGGCGCTCCGCCTCGAGGTCACGGCCGAGGCGGGCGGCGAGCGTCTCCACCGCGATCTGGTCGCTGACGCCCTCGACGAGGACGATCGCCTGCGCGGCCGCGGCTTTCGCCAGCGCCGCCGCCGTCGCCTCGGTCGCGGCGGCCGGTCCGTGCACGTAGCCGTCGAGCAGCCGGCTGGCCAGCTCGCGCCGGCTGGTGATATCCATCGAAATCGTCCCGTTCTGGCGTCCAGCATACCGAGGTGACCCGGTCGCCCGGGCATGACCTGCGGCTTTACACTCGCGCTGTGACATCGCCGCAGCAACCGGCCACCGCGGCCGACCCGGAAGTAGCCGCCACCGTTCGGCTGCTGCACCGCCGTCACGGCTGGGCCGCGCTGACCGTGACCGGCTTCTTCGCGTTCGCCTTAGGCGAGGGCGCCTACTCCAGCGCGCAGTCGCAGGGCACGCCGCCGCCGACCTGGTTCCTTGGCCTGGTAATCGCGCTCGGCGCGATGTTCGCCGTCGGCATCGTCGGGTGGGCGGTGGACAGTTCGCTGCTGCGGCGCAAGCACCCAGACATCCAGGCGCAGGCCGCGCCGATCGCCGCGCGGCACCCGAGCCGGCGCCTGCACCACTTCCCGCCGCGGCACGCGCTGCTCTGGGCAGCGCGCTGGGTCGGGCTGCTGGTGCTGCTCGGCGTGGCGGTGGTCACCGTGCCCGGTGTCGTGGACGGCGTCGCGTTCCTGACCGGCGCCGATAAGACCGTCACGTTCGATCCGGTCTCCTACCAGACGAGCTGCGGTCAGTACGGCTGCCAGACCGGCACCGACGGCATCCTGGAAACCGGCGGCGCGGGTACCAGTGTGACCTGGCCGGATATGGTGCCGCTGAACAAGCCGTTCGGGGTCCGCGAGCCGGTGTGGCGGTGGGGGCTAGGTGAGGCGCTCATCAGCGGCGACGGCATCGCCATCGCCGCTGTCGTGATCAGCCTGGGGATCGAGGGACTGGCCGTCTGGGTGCTGGTCAGCCTGGTCAGGCTGAGCAGAAACTGGATACGCCACCGGCGTCAGCAGACGCCAGCAGCCGTTGCGGTCGGCTGATTCAGCCGGACCATCAGATTCCGATGTGCTTGAGCACGCCGCCGAGCACGCGCGCGCCGAGCGCGCCGGCCGCGCCGGTCACTACTGCCTTGGTAATGGTCTTGCTGTGCTCGTCGCCGAAGCCCCTGGCCGCCTGCCTAATCGAGCCGGCGGTCGAGCTGAAGCCCTCGGCGAAGGCGCCGTTGTCGGTCACGGCGTCGTAGGCGCCCTTCGTGACTCCGGCGGCAATCGCAACTGGGGTGACAGCCAGCACGCTCACATCTGCCCAGAACTCGTTCTTGTTCTCCACGTTGTCTCTTCCCTCGACTCGAGACGGTTGGCTCGCACGCGCCGTGGCCGTCGGGCGGGTGCTCACCTGAGATGATCCTGACACGCGCCGCGCCACCGCGCGAATCGGCTTGCCGTGGCGCAGCCTGGGCGGCTACCAAGCGTAGTGTTCCGGAGCCGGACGGTAGCCGGGGAAGATGGTATCCAACCGCTCGAGCACCTTGCCGTCCAGGCTCAGCGACACCGCTCGCTGCGCGTCTTCGAGCTGCCCGAGCGTGCGCGGCCCGATGATCGGCCCGGTGACGCCGTCCTGGTGCAGCAGCCAGGCCAGCGCGACGCTGCCCGGCTGCTCGCCGATCTCCTCGCACAAGCTCTCGTACGCCTCGATCTGCTCCCGGTGCCGTTCGACGGCCTCGCGGGCCCGGTCGGCCAGCCGCCGGCGGCCGTCCCGCTGCTGCCTGAGCACGCCGCCGAGCATGCCGCCCTGCAGCGGCGACCACGGGATCACGCCGACGCCGAACGATCGCGCGGCTGGCAGCACCTCAAGCTCGATCTGCCGGGTCATCAGGTTGTAGATCGACTGCTCGCTGACCAGCCCGAAGAAGTTACGGGCCGCGGCGGTACCGCAGGCCTGCGCGATATGCCAGCCGGCGAAGTTGGACGAGCCGACATAGAGGATCTTGCCCTGGCTGACCAGTACCTCCATGGCCTGCCAGATCTCGTCCCACGGCGTGTCCCTGTCGACGTGATGCATCTGGTACACGTCGATGTAGTCGGTCCGCAGTCGGCGCAGCGAAGCCTCGCAGGCGCGCCGGATGTTCAGCGCGGACAGCCGGTCCTGGTTGGGCCAGTCACCCATCGCCCCGTACAGCTTGGTCGCCAGCACGGTACGCTCCCGGCGGCCGCCGCCAGCGGCGAACCAGTCGCCGATGATCTCCTCGGTCCAGCCGGCGTGCGACTGGTCGTTGCCCGCGACCTGGCCCGGCGGGGACTGCGCCCCGCCATACCGGTTGGCTGTGTCAAAGAAGTTGATGCCGAGCTCGTGCGCCCTGTCCATGATCGCGTGCGCGTCCGCCGGAGCGGTGAGCGGCCCGAAGTTCATCGTGCCGAGGCACAGGCGGCTGACCCGGAGGCCGGAACGGCCAAGGTGAATGAAGTCCATGCGTCCTAGCGTCGCACGGCAGCCTCACGCCGATTCGATGACCGGATACAGCTTCCGCTCCGGCGGCGCCACGGTGTGCCCGGCCAGGTACCGATCGAGCCGCGGCGCCATGATGGCAGCGGCGGCGTTGGCCTGCTCTTCCGAAGCCCACAGCACGTATATGTAGTACTGGCCGCTCTGCGCGTCGCCGAAGCAGCTAGCCGCCTGGCACCCTGGCAGCCTGCTGACATCGGGCACGAGATCGCGGGCCAGTTCGGCGGCCACCGACTCGTTGCCGTTGTGCAGGGTGAAGCTCACCAGCCGCGCATACATCAAGACCCCCCCGGTGTCTGGTGGCCACGATGATAGCGAGCGCGGTCACCGCACCGGGACAAGCTCGCCAGCAAGCCGGCGATGACATCCATCGGCGGGCGATTCGTCAGCGGCGAGTCGCCGTGCCGAGGCTGACCGCGTTGGCCGACACGATCGCGGCGATCGCGATCCAGTCGGCCGGCTGCAGCGCCTGGCCGAGCACCAGCAGGCCGGTCAGCGCCGCGAACACCGGATTCGCGCTCATGAACACGCCGAAGTACCTGGCCGAGACGCGGCGCAGCGCGAGCAGGTCGGTGACCATGGGGATGGCCGAGCACAGCAGGCCGGCCACGGCCGCGCGGCCGAGTGCGACGGCGGTGACCGGCTGGCTGGCCAGGATCCAGATGCCGGCCGGCAGGTACAGCAGCGCCGACAGCCCGGCTGCTGCCGCCGGTCCCTGCGCGCCGTCCAGCCGGGTGCCGAGCGTCCGGTTCACCAGGATGTAGCAGGCCCAGCAGGCCGCGGCCAGCACGGCGAGGGCCAGGCCCGGGTAGTCGGTGCTCGGCTGCGGCCTGGCCAGCACCAGCACGGCGGCGGCCGCGACCAGCGCGCAGCCGAGGTCGAGCAGCCTGCGGGTGGCTAGCAGCGCCACCGTCAGCGGGCCGAGAAACTCCAGCGTCACCGCCAGGCCGAGGCCGATGCGGGCAATCGCCAGGTAGAGCGACAGGTTCATCACCGCGAAGATCAGCGCGAGGGCCAGCACCGGGAGCCACTGCTGCCGGGTGAACGACCGGTACCTGGGCCGGACGGTGCCGAGCAGGATGGCGGCGGCAACCCACTGCCGGATGGCCACGACGCCTGCCGGGCCGAGCACGGGGAAGGCCAGCGCCGCGGTCGCCGCGCCGAACTGGTTGGACAGCGCGCTGGCGGTCATCAGCGCGACGCCGGTGACCCGCTCGGGACGCTGAGCCACCGCGTGGCCGGCCGCCTGGCTGGCCGGCGCTGCGCTGCGGGTGTCCGCCGAGGTGCTCATGGCAGCAGCATGCAGCGCGCTTATGCATACGCAAAATGCATGCGCTGTGGTATCTATACGCTGAGATTATGAATGAGCTTGAGCTCAGGCACCTGCGCTGCCTGGTGGCGATCGTGGAGACCGGCAGCTTCACCGACGCGGCGATCGAGCTCGGCGTGTCGCAGGCCGCGGTGTCCAGGAACCTGCTCGCGCTCGAGCAGCTGCTCGGCGTGCGGCTGCTGCACCGCACCAGCCGCAGCGTCACGCCGACCACCGCGGGCGTGCAGGCGCTCGCGCAGGCCAGGCAGGTACTCGCCGCCGCCGACAACCTGGTCGCGGCGGCGACCACCGGGCACACCAGGCTGCGGATCGGGCACGCCTGGTCGGCGATGGGCCGGCACACCCTGGAGTTCCAGCGCCACTGGGCAGCCAGGTACCCGGACGTGCAGCTCGAGCTGATCAGGACCAACTCGGCGACCGGCGGGCTGGCCGAGGGCCTGTGCGACATGGCGGTGCTGCGCACCGAGGCCGACGCCGGGCGGTTCGCCAGCGAAACCGTCGGCTACGAGCCGCGGTACTGCGCGCTGGCCGCCGACGACCCGTGGGCACGCAGGCGCTCGATCAGGCTGGCCGAGGTGCCGCAGCGCACGTTGCTCATTGACCGGCGGACCGGGACCACCACCCCGGAGCTGTGGCCGCAGGACGCCAGGCCGAAGATCCAGGACACCAGGGACATCGACGACTGGCTCGCCATCATCGCGGCCGGCGGTGGCATCGGCATTACGCCGGAGGGCACCACCGCCCAGTACCAGCGAGATGGCGTGGTGTTCAGGCCGCTGCGCGACGCGCCTCCCGTTCCGGTCAAGATGATCTGGCGGCGGCATGACCCGCATCCGTCGACGCACGCCGCGATCGCGCTGCTCGCCGACCTGTACCGCGGCCCGCGGCAGGTCAGACCGTGAGCGTCAGGATGTTGACGTGCTCGTGCGGGCGGTCGAAGGAGTCGGTAAGCGTCCACCCGCACGCCTGGTAGAAGCCGACTGCCTCATCGCCGGTGGCCACCCAGAATTGCCGGTAGCCGTGCTGCGCTACGGCCCAGGCCAGCAGCGCCTGCAGCAGCAGCCGGCCGATGCCGCGGCCGCGCAGTTCCGGCCGGACGATCATGCCCATGATCCAGGGCGACACCTGCTGGCGCTCCGGCGGCTCGAACTCGCCGAGCGCGACCGCGCCGGCCGCGGCGCCGGCCCGGTCGGCGGCGACGAACGTGACCGGCAGGGCGTCGTGCCCTGCCTCCTGCGTGGTGATGTCGGTCCACTCCGCCAGGTCTGGGCTGTCCGGCCAGTTGCCCCATTCTGCCCACCGCAGGCGCGCGACCTCAGGAATCAGGCCTGGCTCATCGGCCAGCAGCCTGATCCGCACGGGATCTGATACGTCGGACGTCACTGGCCGAGGTTAGCCCGGCGCGGAACGCCGGCGGCACGGGATGGCACGGGATGGCACGCCATCTTCAGTGAGAGCCGATCCGGCTCGGACACTGGCGCGGGCCGGCTTGGGGACGGCCGGCGCCCACGCATGGAGGTGCACGATGCCCGTAGATGTCTCGGCCGTGCTCGGCCACCAGCAACTCGCGGCGGCGACGGTAAACCCGCGCGGCAGCTTCCGACGCCGGATGGCCTTCCAGGGCGGGCTGACTGGTGCGCTGGCCGGCCAGTTGCTGACCGGCAAGCACCCGACCAAGGGCCAGAATCAGACACCGCGGTTCGGGGCGGTCGGCGTGCTTGCGGTCACCGAATACGAGGTGGCGCTCTGCAAGCGCGCCAAGCAGAGCGCGGTGTACGCGCGGATGCCGCTCAGCGAGGTGAGCAGCGCGGAGTACCGGAGGGGCCTGGTGGGTCAGGTCACGATCACGTTCCGCAACGGCGATACCTGGTACCTGGAAGCCAGCGTGTTCTTCAAGAAGGGCGCGAAGGCGGTCGTCGCCGTGCTGCACGACCGGGCAGGCGTCACGGCGGCAGCCTGACGCCCGGGCCGGGGGCGTCGGCGCGACCCGGCCGGCTACGGCAGGATGGCTGGATGGCTGCCCGTCGCGCTCCCCGGCATGATCACGACGCTGGCGGCCCGGCGGAGATCCTGGCGGCCAAGGCCGCGGTGCGCGATGAAGTATGGGCGGCGATGCGCGCGGCCGGTGTCGCGCGGTTCCCGGGTGCCGAGGGCCGGATCCCGAACTTCACCGGCGCCGAGGCTGCCGCGGAGCGGCTGCGCGGCACGCCGGAGTGGCAGGCGGCACGCACGGTGAAGGCCAACCCTGACTCCCCGCAGCTGCCGGTCCGCCAGCGCGCGCTGCAAGACGGCAAGACCGTCTACATGGCGGTGCCGCGGCTGGCCGAGGACGAGCCGTTCTTCGCGCTCGACCCTGACCACCTGAGCGTGCCGCCGCGCGCCGCCGCGTCCATCAGCGGGGCAGCCAGGCACGCAAGGAAGGTGTCGCTCGCCGAAGTCGAGCCGGTCGACCTGGTGGTGATGGGCAGCGTCGCGGCCGGCCAGGACGGAGCGCGGCTCGGCAAGGGCGGCGGCTTCGCCGACCTGGAGTTCGCGCTCGCCAGCGCGGCCGGCCTGATCGGCCCGGCCACCGTCACCGTGACGACCGTGCACGAGCTGCAGGTCCGGCCGGCCGGCTCGATCCCGCTCACCGCGCACGACGTGCCGGTCGACCTGGTGGTGACGCCTGAGCGGGTCATCGACTGCCGGGGTGCTGGCCGCCCGGAGCGGCCGGCGGCCGGCCTGGTCTGGGCCGATCTGACCGGCGAGAAGATAGCCGCCATCCCGCTGCTGGCCGCGCTGAGCCAGGCACGTTCCCGTCCTGAATAGCGGAACTGGCTAGCGCGGTGCGGTCTGCGCTGACATCCGCCTGAACGCGTCCTCGGTTGCCGATCCCGGCGCCGCGCAGTACACGATCAGCCGCTGCCCGGTGTCGCCGATGTGCATGACCTGGCACTCGAAGTCGAGCAGGCCCTCGTCCGGGTGCCGCACCTGCTTGCGCATCGGCCCGCGTGCCTCGACCTCGTGTGCCGCCCACATCTGCGCGAACATCGGCGACAGGCCGAGCATCTCGGTGACCAGGCTGTCGATCTGCGGATCGGCCGGGTAGCGGGCGTAGGAGGCGCGCAGGTCGGCGACGGTGGCCCTGGTGAAGTGCACGAACTGCTCGTCAGACCAGGCCACATCGGTGGCGGAGCGGCGGAAGGTCCAGCGGATCATGTTCCGGTCCTGGTGCCGGGACAGGTCGCCGATGAAACGGGTGGCGAGCTGGTTCCAGGCCAGCACGTTGTACGCGGCGTCGACCACGTAGCCGGGCGTGTGCCGCAGGCTGTCGAGCAGGTGCCGGATGCCGGGCGTGATCTCGCGGCTGGGCTCCGCCTGCCGCGGCGGCGCCTCGTCCGCCATCCGGAACAGGTACTCGCGCTCGCCGGTGCTGAGCATGAGCGCCCTGGCGAGCGCGTTCAGCACCTGCCGTGACGGCCGCGGGCCGCGGCCCTGCTCGAGCCTGATGTAGTAGTCGACCGAGATGCCGGCCAGCTGGGCGACCTCCTGACGGCGCAGCCCTGGCGTCCGGCGCTGCCCGGTGGCCGGCAGCCCGGCATCCTTCGGCGACACCCTGGCGCGCCTGGCCCGGAGAAACTCGGCAACCTCGGCGCGCTCCCTGGCCCGTTCCGGCTGGCCGGCGGTGCTGCTCATGCCTGCCAGCTTGCCACCGGGCCGGACGGCCAGGGTGGTACCGGTAGTCCCAGGCTCGGCCGGTCTCTTCGGGCCGGGCTGGCCGCGACCATAGCGTGGCCGTATGACAGCGAAGATCGCCCTGGTCACCGGGGCCAACAAGGGGATCGGGTTCGAGACAGCCGGTCAGCTCGCGGCCGCCGGGATGACCGTGCTGATCGGCGCCCGTGACGAGGGGCGGGGCAGGGCGGCCGAGCAGGCGCTGCGCGACGGCGGCGCTGACGCGCACTTCGTCCAGCTCGACGTGACCGACGCCAAGTCGGTCCAGCGGGCGGCGGAGCGGATCGAGGCGGAGTACGGCAGGCTGGACGTTCTGGTGAACAACGCCGGCACCGCGAGCGTCGCCCGGTTGCGCGGCCTGCCGAGCCAGACGTCGCTTGCCGACATGCGGGCGGTGTACGAGATCAACGTGTTCGGCATCGTGACCGTGACCAACGCGATGCCGCCGCTGCTGCGCCGCGCGGAAGCCGCCCGGATCGTCAACGTGTCCAGCGAGGTCGGCTCGATCACCTCGCAGACCGACCCGGCCAGCCCGCTCAGCCAGATGCCGGCCTCGGCGCAGTACCCGTCATCGAAGGCCGCGGTCAACATGCTCACCGCGATGTACGCCAAGGAACTGAAGGACACCCCGATCAAGGTCAACGCCGCGAACCCCGGCTACACCGACACCGACTTCAACGACCACCGCGGCTTCCGGTCGGCGGCCGAGGGCGCGGAGCCCAGCGTGTACCTGGCAACGCTGCCAGCCGGCGGACCGAGCGGCATCCTGTGGGGCCACATCTGGAAGGCCGACGGCAGCGGCGGCTACGGCCAGCTCGGCTGGTAGCACGCGGAGCCTGCGGGCTGTTAGCGTCGGCGCCGTGAGCGAGCGCCCGCCAGCGCACGGAACGGCCCGGGCTGACCAGGACGGCATGCCGCGCTACCCGGCCCCGGCTGGCCCGATTATCTGGGCGCTGCCAGAGCCGCAGCCGCCGCCGAGGCGGCGGCTGATCGCCAGGTCGGCCGTCGTCCCGCTGGCCAGGGTGATCGCCGCCGGGTCGGCGGCGGGCTGGGTCGCGGCCGCCGTGGTGTTTGCCTGCACCTTCGTCGCGCCGCGCGCAGTCTCCGGTCTTGACAGCGTCAGGACCGTCACCGACCTGATGTTCGGAGCCCTGGATTCCGCGGTCGTGCTCTGCCTGCTGCTCATGAGCAGGACAGCGCCGGGTGACCGGCCGGCCCGGGCCCTGCGGCAGGCGTCGCGGCGCGCGCATCCGGTCCGCGGCTGGCGCCCGCGGCTGAGCCGGGTGCTGCAGTTCTTCTGGCTGACGCCGGTGGCGCCCGCGCTGCCGCGGTGGGCCCGCAGGCTGCTCGCAGCGGCGCTCTGGGCCAGCACGGTGGTTGGGTTCTGGCAGCTCGCGGACGGTTCCAGCCCGGCCGATCGGACCGTGCAAGGCCAGCGAGCCGACGCGGCCATCTGGCTGGCACATCTCATCGTCTGGTGCGTGCTCGGCTGCGCCGTGCTCAGCCGCCGTCGCGGTTCCGACATCCGCTGGCAGCAGCTCCAGGCGCACCGGGTGGCCGGCCGCCGGGCGCCTTGACATGCGGGGTTAGCGTGGAGGCAGCACGTCGTGGCAGGGAGATCAGACAATGCCCGGATCAGGCCATCCGCTGCATGCAGTAGCCCTCATCAACCAGCCGCTCGGCACTCCGCTGATGGCGATCGCGGCCTATCTGGTGGTGCTCATCACCATGCTCGTGCTCGGCGTGTTCATGGGCTGGGACCGGTCAGGCCGACGTGGCGACGGCGGCAGGGGAGGCACCCGCAGGCCGCCGGAGCGCCAGCCTGGCCCTGATGACGGCGGGCGGCCGCTTGACCCGGCCGAGCCGTCGCTGGCCGACCACCTCGCGGCCTGGGAGAGCCAGCTCGCCGCCGGCGGCGACCAGGTGAAGACGCCAGACCAGGAAGACGCCCCGGTCGGCACGAGCTGAAGCCAGCGGTACCTCGGCCCGGCGCGCTCCATCCTGCAGCAGCCTGTTGGAGTGGCGCTACGCCGTTGCCGCCTCGGTGCGCACCGGGCCTGACTCAGTCAACGCCGGCGGCGGCCAGGCGGCGCAGGGCGAGTTCGGCGTAGAGCGCGACGCCGTCGGCGAGGACCGAGTCGTCGAACGCGGCCTCGGCCGAGTGGTTCGACGGCGCGGTCTGCGGGTCCAGGTCAGGCGGGCAGGCGCCGAGCAGGACGAACGCGCCCGGCACCTGCTGCAGCACGAACGAGAAGTCCTCAGAGCCGGTGAGCGGCTGGCCGGGTACCGCCACCCGGCCGGCGCCGAACACGTCGGCCGCGGCCTCGGTGGCGAAGGCCGCCTCGGCGGCGTCGTTCGCGGTGACCGGATAGCCCTCCGCGTACTCCGCGTCCGCGGACAGCCCGTGCGCCTCCGCGATGCTGTGCACCAGCCGGACCGTGCCCTGCCGGAGCCGGCTGCGTGCCGCAGGGCTGTAGGACCTGACCGTGGCCTCGAACGTGGCAGTGTCTGGTATCACGTTGCGCGCGGTGCCGGCATGGATCATGCCGACGGTGATCACGACGGGGTCGAACACGTCGAACCGGCGGGTGACGAAGGTCTGCAGCGCCGTCACCATCTCGCAGGCCGCCGGGATCGGGTCGGCGTTGCGGTGCGGGATCGAGGCGTGCCCGCCGCGGCCGCGCACGGTCACCGTCAGCGAGTCAGAGGCGGCCAGCGCCGGGCCCGGCCTGGTCGCGATCGTGCCGAGGTCGAGCAGGTGCGAGAAGACGTGGATCGCGTACCCGGCAACCGGCCGCTGGCCGGCGGCATCGAGGACGCCTTCGTCGATCATGAACCTTGCCCCGAAGGCGCCTTCCTCGCCCGGCTGGAACATGAACAGCACGGTTCCTGGCAGCTCCGGCTGCCTGGCGGACAGCAGCCTGGCGGCGCCGGCCAGCATCGCCACGTGCAGGTCGTGCCCGCAGGCGTGCATCGCCCCTTCGACCTCCGACGCGAACGGCAGGCCGGTGGCCTCGGTGACCGGCAGCGCGTCCATGTCCCCGCGCAGCAGCACGACCGGTCCTGGCTGCCCGCCGCGCAGCACCGCGGTCACCGAGCTGAGCTGCCGGCCAACCGTGACCTCGACCGGCAGCCCGGCGAGCGCGTCGAGGATCTTGGCCTGCGTCCGCGGCAGCTGCAGGCCGATCTCCGGGTCACGGTGGATCGCGTGCCGCAGCTCGGTCACATCGGCTGCCAGCTTTGCTGCCTCATCACGAACCGTCATGTTCACCGTCCCAATCGGAATGCCTGGCATGCCAGGCCGCGCCCACGGCCGCCGAGGTACCGGAATCCTCCGACCTTACGACGTCAAGCTCTGCCGCCACCGCACCAAGTCCGCGCCGCAGCGGCCCGGCCAGCAACGACCAGGACGCGGTCAGCCCGCCGCCGACCACCAGCAGCTCCGCGCCGAACCTCGCGAGCCACGGCGCGAGTGCCTGCCCGAGCCGCAGGCAGGCAGTCTCCAGGACGGCCGACGCGGCAGCGTCACCGGCAACCGCGCGAGCAGCCACCGCACCCGCGTCAAGGCCGTCACCGGCCGGCACCCTGGCGCGGTAGGCGGCGGCGATCGCCCGGTTGCTGACCGTCTCCTCGAGCGGGCGGCCGTCGATCAGCAGCCGGTAGACATGCCCGCCGGGTGGCACCGACGGCCCGGCCGAGACCGCGGTGCCGGCGTCAAGGAACGCGGAGCCGACGCCGGTGCCGAGGGTGATCGCGACGACCCGCCGGCGGCCACGGGCCGCGCCGGCCACCCACTCGCCGAGCCCGAACGCGTCCGCGTCGTTGACGAACGCGATCCGGCGCGGCGGCGGGCGCAGCCGCGCGGTCAGCGCTGCTCGCAGGTCCAGGCCGGCCAGCGCGTCGAACTTGCCGACGTCGCGGAACCGGCCGATGCCGTTGCGGTAGTCGAACGGGCCGGGAATGGCGACCGCCAGCGTCTCGCTGGCCCCCGGCCGGATCTGCCCGGCGCAGGACGCCAATGCCGCGACGATCGCCGAAGCGCTGCCGCCGCCGTCCAGCGCCAGCCGGTGCGTGGACGAAGGCAGCAGCCGCCAGCCAGCCGGGTCGACCCGGCTGGCCTGCACGTGCGTGCCGCCGACCTCGAGCACCGGGCAGCTGGTCATCGCACCACCGCCTGCACGACCCGCACCGGCACCGGCCCGTCCGCCACCAGCTGGTAGTCCCCGACCTGAGCCGGGATCACGATGGTCTCCGCGTACGCCAGCGAGTGCGACCGGCCCGACCAGCGGATGACCGCGCCGGCCCCGTCGACCACGGTCAGCACATGGAACCGGTCGCCGGTCCGCAGCCCGGCGCTCGCAGCCGGGCTGAGCACCAGCCTGCGAACCTCGAAGAACATCTCGGGCAGCGCGCCGAGCAGCTCGTGCCGCCAGCCGTCGCCGGAGCCGATGGTCCTGGCCGGCTGGATCAGGTCGGCGCGGACGGCCGGCCCGCTGCGCCCGGCGTTCAGGTTGCGGAAGGCATGCCCGACGTGCACCGGCCGCTGCGTGCCGTCCTGATCCCGGCGCAGCCAGTCATAGAACCGCAGCGAGTACAGGTAGGGAGTGGCACTGACCTCGAGGACCACGTTTCCCTTGCCGCTGGCATGCGGGGTGCCCGCAGGCACCAGGAACAGCTGGTGCGGCGAAGCCGGGAACGTCTGCACGAACCGCTCGATGTCGAAGCTGACGCCATGCTCGTCGGCCGCCCGCGCGCACCTGGCGAACTCATCGACGCACGATTCCGCGCGCAGGCCCAGGTAGATCACGCTGTCCGGTTCGCTCGCCATGACGTAGTAGGACTCGTGCTGGGTGTACGGCCAGCCGAAGACCTCGCGCATGTCCTGCTCGGTCGGATGGCAGTGCACCGAAAGGTTCCCGCCGTCGAGGGTGTCGAGATAGTCGAACCTGATCGGGAACGACGTGCCGAACCGCCCGGTGACCTGCGTTCCGAGCACTTGCTCAGGGTGCAAGGACACCAGCAGCTGCAGCGGCACCTCGACAGTGCCGACGCCGGCGTCACCGAGCAGGATGCCGCTCTCCGGCGCGATCAGCTCATAGCCGAGCGCGGTGTTCCTGGCGTCCGGGTTGATGCCAAGCTCGCGCTGCGCCCAGTGGCCGCCCCAGGGGGTGGTGTTGAACACCGGGCGGGTGCGGAATGGCTGGCCGGCCAGTGCCCGCAGGCTGTCGCGCAGCTCGCGGCCGCCGAGCCACCGCGGCCTGGCCGGCTCCTGCATGTCGATCCAGCAGTCGATCCGTGCCGCCATGCCGTCGCGGTGCCGGTCGAGCAGCGGCCAGTCGACGAAGAACAGCCGGCGCAGGGACGCTGGACCCGCCTGCGCAGGCTGGCCGAGGTTGCGGCCGCGCCCTGCTGCCACCGCCGCTTCCGCGTAGCGCTTCGGCAGGTCCGCGTACCACAGCAGGTCATGCCCGACGAGCGCCGCGCCCGGCCCGACTACCAGGGTCAGCCGCCCGGCCCGCCGCGGCGGGTCCGGCAGGGCGTCGAAGAGCTGGCCGATCGGCCCGGTGGCCAGCGTCGCGAAGTGCGGGTCGCCGCGCAGCCGCGCCGCCGGGGCGGTCCTGGTCAGGATCCGGGCCCACGGCGCTGCATGCTCGCGCAGGTCGAGCACGTCCGCGCCGACTCCGCCAGCCCGCAGCGCGGCCGTGAGGCCGGCCACCAGCGCGTCCCAGTCGAGCACGGCCGGCCCGTCGACCGCGACGACCCAGGCGCCATCCGGCAGGCCGGCGCACAGTGCGGCCCAGCCCGAGGACACCTGGCCGCCGGCACACGGGTAGGCCGGCCTCTGGTCATACCGGTTGCCGCTGGCCATGGGTTCCCAATCCGGCTACGACCGCCTAAAGTCCGAACATGATCGCCGGCGCCCGCCTGAGCTGGACCGGACCTCCGCTCGCTTCATTCGGCGCTGAGCGCGATGAGCGTGCGCAGCCCCGCACCGCTCCGGCAGCGCGCGAACGCGGCATCGAGATCATCGAGCGGCATCGCGCCGGTGCTCAGCGCCGCCAGGTCGAGCAGGCCGCGCCGGTACAGCCGGAAGAACCGGTCGAAGTCCACGTGCGGGCGCACGTTGCCGGTCAGGCAGCCGAGAATCCGCGACTGGCTGGGCACGAAGGACCTGGCGTCGATCGTGATCGTGGTGCCAGGCGGCACCACGCCGATCAGCGTCGTGGTGCCGCCTTCGCGGGCCAGCCGCACCGCGCTCTCCATCGCCTGCGCGGTGCCGGCCGACTCGAAGACATAGTCGAAGCCGTCCGGCTCAAGCGCCCGCACGGCCGGCTCGTCGGCAGGCATGACGTCGGTGGCGCCGAGCCGCAGCGCGCGGTCGCGCCGCTGCCGGTCTGGGTCGACCATGACGATGCGGTCGGCGCCGGCCAGCCGGCAGCCGAGCAGCACGCTCAGCCCGATGCTGCCGGCGCCGAGGATCGCCACCTTGGTGCCGTATTCGACCTCGGCGATATTGAAGACCGCGCCGAGCCCGGTGGAGGCGGCGCAGCCGACGATCGCGGCAACCGGCAGCGGCACGTCCGCCGGTACCGGGATGACCGAGCCCTCCGGCACGATGGTCTGCTCGGCGAAACCGCCCGCGCCGAATCCCTGCACCAGCGGCACGCCGTCAAGGATCAGCCGCGGCGGCCGCTCGGTGCGCTGGCGGCAGAGCATCGGCCGCCCGGTCTCGCAGTAGCCGCAGTGACCGCAGTTGTGGGTGAGCGCGACCGCGACCCGGTCGCCTGGCCTGACCGCGGTGACGGCCCGGCCTGTCTCCTCCACCACGCCCGCGGACTCATGCCCGAGCACGACCGGGAACGTGTCGATGAGCTGGCCATCTGCCCAGGCGACGTCGGTATGGCAGACGCCGGTGGCGACCAGGCGTACCCGGACCTCGTCGTGCTCGAGCGGCGCGAGCTCGACCGTGCAGATCTCCGCGGCCTGTCCTGGCGCCCGGATCACCGCGGCGCGCGCAGTCCTGCTCATGGCCCTGGAATATCATATTGCACTGCATCAGGCCACGGCGCGAGGAGGAATCGATGACGCGTCCGCCGATTCCCAAGCGCTTGCTCAGCAGCATGTACATGCCGCCCAACGTGGACGTCATCGCTGAGCAGGACGAGCCGGTCAACCAGGTCGACGGCCTGCACTGGCACGACTTTCACAAGCTCGTGTGCGTGATGAGCGGGTCCGGCGTGCACGTGCTGAACGGCGTGTCGCATGAGATCACGCCGGGCGTCGCGTTCCTGCTCGCGCCGTCGGACTTTCACGCCTGGCTGCCGAACGGCGAGGGCTGCCTGCTGTACAACATCGACTTCATGCCGCGGGTCCTCGCGCCGTACCTGCAGTCCGCGCTGTACGACGCCACCAGGCTGGGCCGCGGCCCGCTGGTGGTGCGCGACATGGCCGATCTCGAGCCGATTATGCAGGCCATGGTGAAGGAATGCGGCCGCCTGGCCAGGCCGGACGCGCAGCTTGCCATGGTCTGCCTGCTGCAGTACCTGCTGGTCGAGCTGATCAGGCGGGCCGATGTGGCCGAGTCGCTCAGCTCGAAGAGCGCCAGCGGCATGCACGAGGGCGTGCGGTGGGCGCTGACCTACATGGAGCAGCACTATCGCGACCCGCTGACGCTCAAGGACGTGGCGGCCGAGGCGCGGCTGTCACCGAGCTACTTCAGCCAGCTGTTCCACGAGTTCGTCGGCGTCACCTTCCAGGAGCACCTGCAGATGCTGCGGTCCGGCTTCGCCGGCTCGCTGCTGCGCGCCACCGACATGTCGGTCACCGACATCTGCCACGCGTCCGGGTTCAGCGACCTGTCGCATTTCGAGCGCGCGTTCAAGGGCCGCTACGGCATGCCGCCGAGTGCCTGGCGGCGCGCGGTCCGGCAGGGCGAGGACCTCGTGCTGCACGGCGTGGGCGCCTGAGCCGGGCCGGAAGATACGCGGCATTTGGCCGTGGATAGTGCTAGCCCGGCCGGTTCACCTGGTGTTTCCCTGAAGAAGCTACCGGCCCACGTTGATCATGCCTGGAAGGAGGCACGATGCCTGGCGTTTCCGTCGACGGCCGTGCTACGGACGCGCGGTCAGAGTATGAGCGCAACGGCTACGTGATCGTCCGCGACGTACTCGATGCCGACCTGATCGGCGAAGCCAGGAACCACGTGGAGTGGCTGCTCGACCAGCACCCAGATACCCGGCCAGAGCTACTCGATACCGAGCTGGTGAAGGACGACCCGTTCTGGGTGCGGCTGGTCAGCGATGACCGGCTGCTCGACATCGCGGAGCAGTTCATCGGCCCCGACATCGCGCTGTTCGCCTCGCATTACGTCGCCAAGCCGCCGTACGACGGGCAGCCGGTGCTGTGGCATCAGGACGGGAGCTACTGGCCGCTTGAGCCGATGGAGGTCGTCTCGCTGTGGCTCGCCGTGGACGAGTCCACGCCGGAAAACGGCTGCCTGCGGGTGGTGCCAGGGAGCCAGAACACTGATCTTCAGCAGGTGAAGGAGCGGACCGACGTCGCCAACGTGCTGGGCTCGGCGATGGACGACCAGTTCGTGGATGAGCAGCAGGCCGTCGACCTGGTGCTGCGTGCAGGCGATGTGTCGATACATCACCCGCACGCGATCCACGGCTCCAATGCGAACACGTCGCCGAACTGGCGCCGTGGCCTGACCATCCGCTACATCCCCACCTCCACGCGCATCATCAAGCGCGGCGATGTGGAGCGGCTCACCCCGATGCTCATGCGCGGCCGTGCGGTACCTGGCGTGAACGAGTACGCCTCGTGGCCGAAGTACAAGCCCGGACAGCACTTGTACTTCCGCGGCAGCGAGTCCTGGGCCTGACGGTTGAGCCTTTGCCGTGAATTGTGACATTACAGAGCAGAAGGGACCGCATTTATATGCGCATGATCTTCCGCGAACGGCCGAGCCGCCGCAGTGCCGCAGCACTGCTGGCGCTGGCGCTGACCGCGGGCATGGCAACCGCCTGCTCGGCCGGATCTGCCACCGGATCGAGTAACAGCGCCCGGTCTCAAGAAGTCATCTTCCAGACCTGCTGCGGATTCAACGAGGACCCCACGAACTTCAACCCGTTCCTGCCCGACAGCCTGAACGACTCGGGCATCGTGCAGGCGGCCATGGAACCGCTGTTCCTGCTGAACGTGGAGACCGGCAAGATCATCCCGTGGCTTGCCACCAGCATGACCTCCTCGCCGAACCTCAAGACGTGGATCATGAAGCTCCGCCCTGGGGTGAAGTGGAGTGACGGCGTGCCGTTCACCGCGGCCGACGTGGTGTTCACGATGAACATGCTGCTGACCCACCCGGGCCTGGTCGGCTCGGGAGCGCTGGCTCAGGACCTGAAGAGCGTCACCGAGGTGAACAAGCTCGAGGTGCGCTTCAACCTCAAGATCCCCGACCCGCGCTTCGAGCTGAACAACTTCACCTCGCAGGTGGCAGGCGACTCGGCGAACTACATCGTCCCTGAGCACATCTGGAAGGGGAAGAACCCGCTGACCTTCAAGAACTACGACCCGGCGAAGGGCTGGCCGGTCGTCACCGGCCCGTACCTGCTCAAGAGCACCACCACCACGACGACCGTGTGGAAGCGCGACGACAACTGGTGGGGCGCCAAGACCGGGTTCCAGCCGCTGCCCAAGCCGAAGGAGCTGATCTGGGAGGCGTACGGGACCCAGCAGGCGGCCACCGAGGCGATGGCCACCAACCAGGTGGACAGCCTGCAGGACATCGACGAGCCGACCTATGTCGCGCTGAAGAAGCAGAACCCGGACGTCGAGGCCTGGCAGCCGAGTTCGCCCTACCTCTGGTACGACCCGTGCGAGCTGAACCTGGAGATCAACAACACGGTCGCGCCGTGGAACAACCCGCAGATGCGCTGGGCGCTGGACTACGCGATCAACCGCAACGAGATCGTCTCCGAGGCCTACGACGGGGCCACCAAGGCGTCGATCGCCATCTACCCGGAGTACCCGCCTGTGCAGAAATACGTGACGCTCGCCGAGAACGCGGGGCTGTACAAGAAGTACCCGCTCGATACCACCGACGTCGCCAAGACGAAGGCGATCTTCAAGGCGAACGGCTGGGTGCAGAAGGGCACCTATTTCACCAAGGACGGCCAGACCCTCTCGCTGGTCATCGAAGAGGACCAGCCGACGCCACAGGACGTGGAGGACGGCGAGGTAGTCGCACAGCAGCTGCAGGCGGCCGGCGTCGATGCCACCACGCACAACGTCACCGAGGACACCTGGATCAACGACTACGACCTGGGTGACTTCCAGGCTCAGGTCACCAACAGCACCTGCAACTCGGTGGTCGAGCCGTACACCTCGCTGGACACGCTGAACGACGCCAACTACGTGCCGATCGGGAAGAGCACCCAGTGGGGCTTCGACGGCGTCAGGTTCGACGACGCCCAGTACAGCAAGGTGGTCAACGAGCTGGGCGAGCAGCCGCTGAACTCGCCGAAGGTCGACACGCTGTTCCTCAAGGCGTGGGCGATCTTCCTCAAGGAGCTGCCGGTCATCCCGCTGATCCAGAACCGCAAGATCATCCCATTCGACACCAAGTACTGGACCGGCTGGCCGACGCAGGCCAACCCCTACATCCAGCCCCCGTCATGGTGGCAGAGCACGCACCTGATTCTCGAGCACCTCGAGCCCGTCAAGCAGTGACGGACAAGCTGCGGCTGTCCCCGGCAGCGGGCCCTGGGGACAGCCGCGATTCCCGGTCGGGGGGGACGACCTCCTGGTCCCCCCTGCCGGGATAGCTGACCGTCGCCGGTGCCGAGGCAAGGGAGCGGCAATGCTGTTCGGGGATCACCCGGTCATGATCACCGCGCTGCTGACCCCGTTCGACGACAGCGGCGAAGTCGATCACCATGCGATCGCCGAGCACGTGGACTACCTGGCCGCCAGGAACGTGGACGGGCTGCTTGCCTGCGGCACCACAGGCGAGGGCGCCGCGCTGACCGACGACGAGGTGGTCCGCATCACCACGACGGCGGCGGCCGCGGCACGCGGCCGGGAGGTCCGGGTGATCGCCCATGTCGGCCGGGTGGCCACCCGCACCACGGTCCGGCTCGCGCAACGGACGATCGACGGTGGCGCGGACGCGGTGGCGGCGGTCGTGCCGTATTACGATCCGCTCACAGCCGAGCAGATCGCCGGCCACTACCTGGCGCTGATCCGCGCCGCTGACCCGGTGCCCGTCTACGCCTACAACATCCCCCAACGGACCGGCAACGACCTGCAGGCCGACGGCCTCGACGAGCTGGCCTGCCGCGGGCTGGCCGGCATTAAGGACTCCACTCACTCGATGTCTCGCTTCCTCCAGTACCTGGACGCGGCACGGCGGTGCGCCGCGGCCGGCTATCCGCTGCAGGTCTTCACCGGCGCCGACGCGCTGGCCGCGGTGTCCATCGCGGCCGGGGGGACCGGCTCGGTGAACGCGCTCGGCAACGCCAGGCCCGAGTTGTTCGGCGAGCTGAAGCGCGCGTTCGCGGCCGGCCACCAGGACCAGGCCGGCCGGGTCGGGGAAAAGATCGCCGCGCTCGGCGAGGAGTTGTCGGCAGGCCCGTTCCTGCGCAACCTGAAGCAGGCCACCGCGGCCGCGCTGGCGGCCGTGGGCGTGACCTACCCGACCGCGCTGCGGGCCCCGGCGACATGACCGGATCTGAGGTACCGCGCTATCGCGGCAGCGGCTACGCCTCGATACCGCAGCGCCGGGCCAGGCTGGCCGTGCGGCAGGCCGAGGTGGCGCTGTGGCAGGACCGCGCGGCGGCCGGCATCGCCAAGTGGACGTTCGACGGCGAGCCGCTGGCCAGCGGCGCTGCCTGGCCGGACCGGCACGGG
>JASHQL010000019.1 GCA_030039155.1 Streptosporangiaceae bacterium
GGCCCGTCGCTTGCCGAGTTGCTCGCGCACTCGGCCGACCTGGTCTGGGGCGGCATGCTGATCTTCGTGCTGACCAGCATCGCCGCGGCCAGCGCGGCGCTGCTGGCGGGCGCTCAGCCGCGCGGCGTGATGCTCGGCGGCTGCCTCGCCCTGATCGCGGGCGCGGTGCTGACGTTCAGCTCGGTCCAGGCGGCGGCGCCCGGATGGCTGTTCGCCGCCACCGCGGTCTCGGGTTTCGGCTTCGGGACCGGGCTTACCGGCGCCTTCCGGCTGACCGTCGCCCGCGCGCCGGCCGCCGACCGGGCCGGGCTGGTGACGGCCATCTACGTGGTGAGCTACCTGGCCAGCGGGCTCCCGGTCGTGATCGGCGGGGTCGCGGTGACGCACTACGGCCTGCACGACACTGCGCTGGTCTACTCGCTGGCGGTGGCGGCGCTCGCGATGGCCGCCGTCGGCCTGCTCGCGAGCCGGGCTGGCCGCCCGCGGCCACATCAACGATCTTGCCGGGATGACGGCCGATCGTAAGATATGTCGCATCTTGCGAGAGTTAGGCGGGGCGTGTCATGGGCGGCGATGATTTTCTAGCTACATCGACCGCATCCGGAGGCTGACTTGGGGCGGAGCATCGGGCTGACCCGTGTCGGCCGGGGCGAGGAAGAAGGGTCGAAGCGCTGGGTCGACCGGCCGGACGATCCCGAGCGCGCCACGGCCGAGCTGCTGGCTGGCACCTGCGGCACCGACGTCGCGGACGGCCAGCTTCGGATGCGGGTCGGCGGGCTGCCGCTGCTGCGCCGGCTGGCCGACGGCAGCAGGCGGCAGGCGGTGCGCGCGCTGATCGAGTGGCCGCACGAGCCGGCCACGGTCACGATCACGCTGAGCTGCGACGGAACCGTCGACGACCGGCAGGAGGTGGCGCTCGGCGGCGGCGCCAACCGGGTGCTGCTGCTGGCCCGCGAGCACGGCCGGGCCCGTCAGGCGACCGTCGTGCTCAGCCGGCCAGGCACCGACCTGCTGCGGTCAGACTTCAGCATCGAGCCGCCCCGCGAGTGGACGGTCTACCTCATCCACCACTCGCACCTCGACATCGGCTACACCGACGCCCAGGGCACCGTGCTGCGGAACCAGCGGGCCTACCTTGACCAGGTGCTCGACCTGGCCACCGCGACCAGCGGCTGGCCGGACGACGCCAGGTTCCGGTGGAACCTCGAGGCGTACCTGCCGCTGCAGGAGTGGATCAGGCTCAGGCCGGCACCCGCCGTCGCGAAGTTCTTCGACCTGGTCCGCGATGGCCGGGTGGAGATCTCCGCGCTGCCGTTCAACTTCCACACCGAGGCGTGCTCGATCGACGAGCTCGCGCACGGCTTCAGGTTCGTCGACGACCTGCGCCGGGCGCACGGCATCGAGATCTGCACGGCCATGCAGACCGACGTGCCCGGCGACACCGTCGGGCTTGCGCAACTGCTGGTGGACGCGGGCGTGAAGTTCCTTTCGGTCTCGCACAACTACGCCGGGCGGTCGGTGCCGCACCACGTGGGCGGCCAGGACCTGACCCGCCCGTTCTGGTGGCAGACGGCAGCAGGCGACCGGCTGATGGCCTGGTTCGGCGACACCCCGCACGGCATGGCCTACATGGAAGGCACCATGCTCGGCCTCACCGACGGCTACCAGCAGACGCTCACCCTGCTGCCCGAGTACCTGGCCGCGCTCGCCGCCCGCCCCTACCCGTACGCCGGCGCGCTGTCCGAGTGGTGGCGGGTGCCGTCGGGGAAGCTGCTGACCAAGCAGGCGTACCCGCACGACATCCTGCACCTGCGCGTGCTCGGCGCGTACTCGGACAACGCCGGGCCGAGCATCATCCCGGCGCAGGTGGTGCGCGAGTGGAACGCCCGATGGGAGTACCCGCGGCTGCGGATGGCGACCAACGCCGACTTCTACCGCGCCGCGAACGACCGGCTCGGCGACCGCCTCGATACCTTCCACGGCGACTGGACGGACTGGTGGGCCGACGGCCTCGGCTCTGCCGCCCGGTTCGTTTCGATGGGCCGCCGGGCGCAGTCGGCGATCCGCAGCGCGCAGTCGCTGCACGCCATCTCCGACAGCCTGGACGCGGCCGCCGGGCAGGACGCCACGGCGGACATCAGCGCGGTGTATCAGGACCTCTCACTGTTCGACGAACACACATGGGGAGCCGCCGAGCCGTGGGAGGACACCGCTGATAGCTGGTGGTCAGGCAGCCGCCAGTGGCAGACCAAGTCGGGCTACGCGGTCCAGGCCGCCGACCTGGCTGACCAGCTGGTCGAGTCCGGGCTCGAGCGCCTGGTCGCCGGCATCTCCTCGATCGACGGCGCGGAACCCGTGGTCGTGGTGGTCAACCCGACCATGCACGCCAGGACCGACCTGGTGCAGGCGTTCGTGCCGGCCAGCAGGTTCGCTCAGGGCGCTGACATCGGAGTGGCCGACCTGGAGGACGGCAGCAGCGTCCCCTGCACGGCGCGCGAACTCGACCAGAAGGATCACGACGCGAGCCGGCCGCGCGGCAGCGACCTGTCGTTCCTCGCCGCCGACGTGCCGCCGTTCGGCTACCGGGCGTTCCGGCTGGCCAGCCGGGACGGCAGCGGCCCCGAGCCGAGCGGCCAGGCCGGCCGCGACGCCGACGGCGGCGCGGCGCAGCAGCCCAACCACGCGGTGCTGCGCAACGACGCCTTCGAGCTGCGCTACGACCTGGCCGAGGGTTGCATCAGCTCGCTGACCGACCGCCGCACCGGTGCCGAGCTGGTGGCAGCCGGCTCGATCTTCGGGTTCGGGCAGTACGTGTACGACAGGTTCGCGACCGCGCCGCGGTTCAACCATCTGTCCTCGAAGGTGGAGAACCGGCGGCTCGAACTGCTCGGCGAGCGGGCCGTCGCCCAGCACGCCGCGCTGATCGAGCGGTCCACGACGCAGCTGTGGGACCGGCTCACGGTCAGGCTGGCCGCGCCCGGCACCTCCTGGCTGGACCTGACCATCACGTTGCCGGCCGGCATCGACCGGCTGGACCTGCAATACCGGCTGTCCAAGCCGGACGAGGAGAGCAAGGAGAGCGGGTACCTGGCATTCCCGTTCAACGTCAGCGGGCAGCACCTGCGGGCCGAGATCACCGGCGGCGTCTACACCAGGCAGGCACCGCGCATCCCAGGCGCTGCCGAGCACATGCGGGCGATCAGGCACTGGGTCAGGATCCCGGACGCCGCGCGCAGCATCTGCTGGGCGTCGCTGGACGCGCCGCTGGTCCAGTTCGGCAACATCCACCTGCCGTACGCCCCGTTCCCCGGCACGCTCGAGGCAGAGCCCGCGGCGCAGACCACGATCTACTCCTGGCTGTTTAACAACGTCTGGGACACCAACTTCCCGTCCAGCCAGGGCGGCGAGGTGAGCTACCGGTACGCGATCTGCGCCG
>JASHQL010000157.1 GCA_030039155.1 Streptosporangiaceae bacterium
AGTACCAGACCAGCGAACTGCTGATCGGCGCGCTGCTGGCCGGGTACCGGGTCGCCGAGGTCCCCACCGTCATGCGCCGCCGCCTGTCCGGCGAATCGAAGAAAGGCCGCAACCTGGCCTACGGGCTCCGCTACGCCCGCGTCATCGCCCACACCTACCACCGCGAACACGCCACCGCACGCCACCGCGGCAAAACCGCAGCCGCGGCCAGCGAGCCAACAAGCGTCGAGGCCACAGCAGCGCCGCCGACCCGGTAGCTTCTAGGCCGTGGACCAGCTTCTGCGCACACCCGCCGACGACCGGCGCACCCAGCGAGGGAATGGCACGCGGGCCGACCGGGTCGGCTTGGCCTGGCTGGCCGGCATCGCCGTGCTGTTCACGCTCGCCGTGCTGCTGTTCACCCCGCTGCGGGTCAGCCTCGCCTGGGACGAGAACGTCTACGCCAGCCAGATCAGCCATCACCTGCCGATCATGGTGTGGAGCTCGGAGCGCGCGCGCGGCCTGCCGCTGCTGATCGCTCCGGTCACGCTGGCCACCGGCTCCACGCTGGTGCTGCGGCTGTACCTGTCGCTGCTCAGCGGCATCGGCCTGTTCCTTGCCCTAGTGAGCTGGCGGCGGGTGCGGCCTGACTGGGTGCTGGCGCTGGCCGGCCTGGTGTTCGGCGGGCTGTGGATCGCGCAGTCGCAGGCCTCGCAGGTGTACCCGAACTTCTGGATCGCACTCGGCGGCCTGGCCGGCGTCGGCTTGTTCCTCCGGATCATGACGGGCGCCGGCCGCCGTGGCACCCTCGTCTGGCTGGCCGTCGCCGCCTGCTTCACCTCGCTGATGCGGCCGCCGGACGCGGTGGCCCTGTACGGGCCGCTGCTCGCGCTCGCGGTGCTGACCGTCGTGCTCAGCCGCGCCGACTGGCAGGCACAGCTGCGCAAGGTGTCCGGCGGGATCCTGGCCATCTGCGTCGGGCTGGTGATCGGCATCGGCGAGTGGGTGGTCGAGTCCTACCTGTACTTCCGCGGGCCGCTGCACCGGCTGTCGGCGGAAAACCGCGCGGTCGGCGGCACGAAGTTCAACCTGATCAACAGCCTGCGGATCATCAGCGGCGGCCGGGCCAGCTCGGTCCCCGGCTACCCCAGCCTGCACGGCTGGAGCGACCCGTGGCTGCTGCTGTGGTGGCTGGCGTTCGCGCTGATCGCGCTGCTCGGCGTGCTCGTAACCTGGCGAACGCGGAATTGGCTCGTCGCGATCACGCCGGCGCTCTGCGCGGCGGCAGGCTACCTGCTGTACGCGTTCCCCGCACGGGACAACACCCGGTACCTGCTGCCGAGCTGGGCGCTGCTTGCCATCTGCGCGGCAGACGGCCTCGGCTGGCTGCTGACCAGGCCGAAGGGCTCGGTCAGGTTCGCCGCGGTCGGCGCGGCAGCAGCGTTCCTGCTGGTCGAGCTGGTCACCCAGCATGCGGTGCTGAACACCCAGTCGGCGGCGCTGCAGGCGCTCGGCCGGCAGAACGTGGGCACCGGCAACGCGCTGCGGCAGCTCGGCGTCCGGCCGCCGTGCCTGGTCACCAGCGATAAGCGGCCGCACTTCGTGGACACCTCGGAGCCGGCCGCCTACAACATCGGCTGCGGCTACCTGTGGACCATGCGCGATCTTGCCAAGGCCAAGGGCAGCCGCGTGGTGGTGCTGGTCCAGGGCGGTGCGCTGCCGTTCCCGTACGCGCAGGGCTGGCCGTCGCACCGGCTCAGCGGGCCTGGCGACGTCGTCGCCTATATCCAGCCGCGTAGCTAGCCGCGCCCGCGAGCAGCAGAAGCAGCGCGGGCAGCGCCACGTTCGGCAGCCCGACCAGCGCGCTGCCCTGACCTGAGGTAAACGGGTTCCAGCCGAGCCTGAACAGGATGTTCTCGACGTTGTACAGGCTGGCCAGCAGCGCCAGGCCGGCGTACCCGACGGTGATGACCGCGAGCGCCGGGCTGCGCTCGATCCAGGCGAGCACCGCGAGCGGCACCACGATGAGCACGAGCGGGAACGTGTCGCGGATGAACAGGTCGCCGAACAGCGGCAGCCCGACCCGCGGTGCCACCAGCGACACCAGCAGCGCCAGCTCCACGACCGCCAGGCCGGTCACCAGGAAGCCGCGGGTCGGCATGCGCAGTCCGATCCGGCTGCCGCGCCACCGGTACCAGAGCCACGTCGCCACGATGCCGGCTTGCATGGCCACGAACCAGTACAGGCCGATCCAGTCGCCGCCGCTGTACCTGGGCATGATCGCGGTGCCGAGGAACGGCAGCACTGGTCCGCCAATCCGCGCGTAACCGTATGTGGCGGCTGTAGAGACGAGGTAAAGCGGGAGCGACGCGGCGATCAGCACGCCGAAGATGAGCAGCGGCAGCCAGTAGCCGTGCCCGGTCCTGGCGGCCTGCCTGCCCAGCGCGCGCATCTCGCCGAGCATCTCGGCAGCCGACGACTGGGTTGGCTCGGTCATCAGGTCTCTCCGTCGTCTGCACTGCCGTGATCGCCATTGAGCTGGCTGGCCAGCTTGGCGAGCGCGGCCATCTCCGCGGCCAGGGCGGCACGTCCCTGCCTGGTGATGCTCACCCAGGTGCGCGGGCGGCGGCCCTCGTAGCCCTTCTGCACCTGCACCAGGCCCGCTTCCTCGAGCACGGTCAGGTGCGTGGACAGGTTGCCCGGCGTGAGGCCGAGCGTCTCGCGCAGGTAGCCGAAGTCGGCCTGGCTGGCGCGCGAGGTGATGGTGAGGATGCCCAGCCGGTGCCGCTGATGCACGGTCTCGTCAAGACCGACCGTCGGGTGGTCGTTCCCAGCCATCCCTCACCTCTTCCCAGCCGAAAGCTTTGCACAGCAAATTAATCGTGTCAACAGAGCTTGGGCGGTTTTGCGCCGGCCTGGCGCAGCCGCGAATATGGGCAGGGTGACCGAGGTCTGGGCGCGGGCGAGGTCGGTGACCGTGCTGACCGGCGCAGGCATCTCCACCGACTCTGGCATCCCCGACTTCCGCGGCCCGGCCGGGCTGTGGACCAGGAATCCAGCTGCCGAGCGGATGGCCACCTATCAGCACTACCTCGCCGATCCCGAGCTGCGGCAGCGGTCCTGGCAGGCCAGGCTCGGGCATCCGGCCTGGACCGCAGCGCCGAACGCCGCGCACCTGGCGCTGGCCAGCCTGGCAGTGAGCCAGGTCAGCACCTGGGTGATCACGCAGAACATCGACCGGCTGCACCACAAGGCCGGGACTCCGGCCGACCGGGTGCTTGAGCTGCACGGCACCATGTACGAGGTGGTCTGCGTGTCCTGCGCCGATCGCTCAGCGATGACCGACGCGCTGGCCAGGGTGCGCGCCGGAGAGGCCGATCCGGCCTGCCTGAGCTGCGGCGGCGTACTCAAGTCCGCGACCGTCATGTTCGGCCAGCCGCTCGACCAGCAGGTGTTCGCCCGCGCCGCGGCCGCCGCCGCGGGCTGCGAGCTGTTCCTCGCGATCGGCAGCACGCTCACCGTGGAGCCCGCCGCGTCGCTGTGCGCGGTGGCCGCCGACGCCGGGGCCAGCCTGGTGATCGTGAACCGCGACCCGACCCCCTATGACCGGGTCGCCACCGCCATCATCAGGACGCCGATCGGCGATGCGGTGCCGGCCATCGTGGCGGACCTGCTCGGCTGAGGAAAACGTCGATCGCCGCGGGACGCGAGTCCCTGGCCGCTCCGGTCACTTGCGGGCCACCAGCACCTTGGTGTCACCTGGCCAGTCCCAGAACAGGCCAGCGGGGGATCGTCCGCTGAGCAGTGCCCGCAGCTCGCCGGCGAATTCTCCGGCGCGGTCGCCGAACAGGTGCGGCGCGGCAAAGGACATGGAGAAGTAGTTGGACAGCACGCCGTCGATGTCCTGGACGCGGTCAGGAATGCCGGGGGCGAAGATCACCCGTGGCGCGCCGAACCGGCTGCCGGCCAGGGCGTCCTCGAGGCTGAGGGCCTGAACCGGCGCGCTGCCCTGGCCCGCCCTGCTGGTCGACCCGAGGTACTTCAGCACCAGCTCCCTGATCTCGTCGTGCGGAATCCGCGGCGGCCCAGGGCCCGGCGGGACGGCGCGCCCTTCGGCCTGATGCCCGACCAGCACCAAGGCGCCGCCAGGTTCCACCATGTCGTACACCGCCTCGGCCACCAGAACCTCGTCGGTCCAGTAGAACGACTGGCCGAACGTGACCAGCCGGTACGGCCCCGGCGCCGCCGCGGGAAGCTCCTCGGCGGTGGCCTGGATCCAGCTGATGTTCTGCAGGCCAAGCTCCGCGGCGGCCCGGCGACCCTCGATGATCATCGCCGGATCCGGGTCGAGGCCGACGGCGTCCCGGAACAGGCGGGCAAGTCGCACGGTCAGGCTGCCGGGACCGCACCCGACGTCCAGCAGCCTGCCGCCACCGTCCAGGCCGAGTTCGCCGGCGAGCAGAGCCTCGAGCCGGGCCGAGTAGGGCGGCCTGCCTGACCGGTAGTGCACAGCCGCGCCCGCGTAAAACGAAGGGTCGTAGCGCACCGCGGGCCTACGTGCTCAGCCACTGCGCGTAGAAGATGCCGAGGCCGAGGCCGACGCACAGGCCGGAGATCAGCCAGAACCTGATCACGATGGTGGTGTCGGCCCATCCGACCATCTCGAAGTGGTTGTGCAGCGGGCTGATCTTGAACACCCGAATCCCGCGCCCGGTCCTGAACTTGGTCACCTTGAACACGCTCACCTGAATGATCACCGACATCGTGATGATCACGAACAGGCCGCCGAGGATGGCCAGCAGCAGTTGCGTCTTCGTGCAGACCGCCAGGCCCGCCAGCACGCCGCCGAGCGCGAGCGCGCCGGTGTCGCCCATGATGATCTTTGCCGGCGGCGCGTTCCACCACAGGTAGCCAAGGCAGGCGCCGAGCACGGCGGCAGCCACCACCGCCATGTCCAGCGGGTCCCTGATCGGGTAGCAGTGCGGGCTGGGGAACGGCGCGCAGTCGTTGCGCTCCTGCCAGATGCCGATGAGCACATAGGCGGCCAGCACCAGCACGGTCGCGCCGGTCGCCAGCCCGTCCAGGCCGTCGGTGAGGTTCACCGCGTTCGAGGCCCCGGTGATCAGGATGACGATCCAGATGACGAACGGCAGCGTGCCGAGCGCGGGCCCGAAATCGTGCAGGAACGACAGGTGCGCGTCGGCAGGGGTCAGGTCGTAGCTGTTCGGATGCCCGAGCACCTCGTACGCGAAGACCGCGCCGACCAGGATCTGGCCGCCGAGCTTGGCGCTGCTGCGCAGCCCGACGCTGGTCTGCCGGAAGATCTTGAGCAGGTCGTCGATGAATCCGACCACGGCGAGCCCGGTCATCACGAACAGCACCAGCACGCCGGACGCGGTGATCGGGTCGCTCGTGGTCAGGTGCCCGACCAGGTAACCGACCACCGAAGCCAGCACCATCACCGCGCCGCCCATGGTCGGCGTGCCGCGCTTGGTCTCGGCCGACTTCAGGCCCTCGACCCTGATCGGCTGGCCATAACCCAGCTTGCGCAGCAGCTTGATGATCAGCGGCGTGCCGAACAGCGCGAGCAGCAGCGACACACCCGCGGTCACCAGGATGGTCGTCAACTTTGCCGCTCCCCTTCGCCGGCCACCTGCCCGGCACCGCGTGCATCACCGCCCAGGAACGATATCGGACCCGGCGGGCCGCCGAGGCCGTGCCACGACATGGTGTCGCGGTGCTGACGGCGCCCCGTCAGGCTGCCCGCCGCGCCCCGGCTACGGCACCACGGTCACCGGCCATTTGCCGGCCTTGACCAGCCGGACCGCGAGCGAGCCGACGAACCTGTGCCCGGCCTTGGTCGACGCGCCGACGACGATCGCGTCGGCCTTCATCTCGTCGGCGATCCGGCAGATCTCGCTGAACGGGTCGCCGCGCGCGGCCACCAGGCTCACCGAGATGCCAAGCTCGGCACCGACCTCCTCGGCGCGCCGCCGCAGGTCGTCTGCAGTGGCGGCGAACGCCTGGTCCCTGGCGACCGCGAGCGCGGCGCCGCCCGGCCCGCCCGAGCCGAGCCCGCTCAGCGGAGCCACGAAGACGCCGACGATCCTGGCCCGCTGCCTGCGCGCCAGCCCGGCCGCGTACCAGCCGGCCCGCTGCGAGGTGATCGTGTCGTCGACGCCGACCAGGATGACGGCAGGACCGTCGGTGCCAAGCTCGAACTTGCTGTCGTCGCTGGCCGTCACACCGGAAGTGTAGGAGCACGGCCATTTCAGCGGAAGGCTGGCAGGATACGGTGCGTGCCGTCGCAGCGGGAGCCCGACCTGGCCGCCCTGGCCGAGCTGGTCAGCCGGGCGGAGCCCGGCCTGCGGCTGCTGCGCGCCTGGCCGCTGCCCGCAGAAAGCTCACGAGTGACCGCGATCGAGGCGGCCGGCCCTGACGGCCGGCCGCGAGCGCTCGTGCTGCGGGAGTACTGCGAGCACGGCCAAGACGCGGCCGCCCGCCCGGCCGCGCTCGAGCAAGAAGTGCTGCAGCTGATGGCCGCGGCGGGAGTTCCGGTGCCGAGCGCCAGGTACGCCGACGACTCGTGCCTGATCCTGCCCGCGCCCTGCCTGCTGATGGACCTGGTCGACGGCCAGCCTGGCGGCCAGCCGACCGACGTGGCGGCCTTCACTGCCGGGTTCGCCGGCACCCTCGCCGACATCCACCTGGCCGGCGTCACGCCGCCAGCCAGGCTCGCCGAGATGACGCAGGCGGCAGCCGCCAGGCTCGGCCGGCCCCAGGCCACCCTGGACGACTCGCTCAGCGAGGGCCAGATCAGGGCCGCGCTGGCCAG
>JASHQL010000158.1 GCA_030039155.1 Streptosporangiaceae bacterium
ATCTTGCCCAGCCAGCCCTGGTTGCGCGGGGTGTCGGGGACCTTCAGGGACTTGCAGCCGTCGAAGGACACCGTCCGGTACCGGCCGAACCAGGTGCCCGGCGTGCGCGGCTGGCCCAGCGGCCCGGCCAGCATCCCGAACAGCGCTTCCAGCGGCGCCGGGCCGAGCCGGCGGCGCAGGTCCCGCAGCGCCTTCGCCGACGGGACCTCCAGGCCCAGGGCGCCCAGGGCAGCTGTCAGCTGAGCCCACACGCCCGGGTAGCCCAGCCCCGGGAACAGGCCCAGCGCCAGGACGAAATACAGCCCGGCCCGCGAGGGCAGAAGACGCAGCCGCCGCTCCCGCGCCCGTGTCTGCTCCAGCACCGCATCGGCTAACTCGAACGGCACGACCCGGGTCAGCTCGCCCAGATGCCCGGGCGCGAACACGCCCGCAGCGACCCTGACTGTCGTAGCGATGGCACACAACGCCGAACCGGTGGCAGACTGAGCAGGCAACGGAGGTCCTTGCGAACGGAAGATCTTGGTCGGTTTCCCGTCCTACCGGACCTCCGTTTGCTATGCGATCACGACACGCCGGAACGCAAGCACTTGACCAGCAGCCGCCGTCCTTAACTCCCCGGCATTGTGGCTAGCCGGGCATGGCCGCCATGGCAGGATCGGCAGCATGCTGCGCTGGCTGACCGCGGGGGAGTCGCACGGCCGCGCCCTGGTGGCGATCTGCGAAGGGCTGCCGGCCGGGGTCGAGGTTTGCACCGCCGACCTGGCGGCGGCGCTGGCCAGGCGGCGGGCCGGGTATGGCCGTGGCGCCAGGATGAAGTTCGAGCAGGACCAGGTTGAGCTGACCGCCGGCGTCCGGCACGGCCGCACCATCGGCGGGCCGGTCGCGATCACCATCGGCAACACCGAGTGGCCGAAGTGGGAGACGGTGATGGCGGCCGACCCGGTGCCGGCCGAGGTGCTCGCCGAGCAGGCCCGCAACGCGCCGCTGACCAGGCCACGGCCGGGCCACGCGGACCTGGCAGGGATGCAGAAGTACGGGCACGACGACGCCAGGCCGGTGCTCGAGCGGGCAAGCGCGCGGGAGACCGCCGCCAGGGTGGCGCTCGGTGAGCTGGCCAGGCGGCTGCTGCGGCAGGTGCTCGGTGCCGAGGTCGTCAGCCACGTGGTCGCGCTCGGCCCGGTCGAGGTCGCCGAGGGTACCTGCCCAGGGCCGCAGGACGCCGGCCGGATCGACGCCGACCCGGTACGCTGCCTCGACCCGGCGGCCAGCGCCGCCATGCAGGCCGAGGTCGACCTGGCCCGCAAGGACGGCGATACCCTCGGCGGGGTGATCGAGGTGGTGGTGCACGGCCTGCCGCCCGGCCTTGGCAGCCACGTGCACTGGGACCGGCGGCTCGACGGGCGGCTGGCCGGCGCGCTGATGAGCATCCAGGCCATCAAGGGCGTCGAGGTCGGTGACGGCTTCCGCACGGCAGCCCGCCGCGGCTCGCAGGCGCACGACGAGATCGAGGGCACCGCCGACGGCATCAGGCGGCTGACCAACCGGGCCGGCGGCATCGAGGGCGGGATGAGCACGGGCGAGCCGATCCGGCTCAGGGCAGCGATGAAGCCGATCTCCACGGTGCCGCGCGCGCTGGCTACCGTGGACGTGCGGACCGGCGAGCCGGCTCGCGCGATCAACCAGCGCAGCGACGTGACCGCGGTGCCGGCTGCCGGGGTGGTGGCCGAGGCCATGGCCGCGCTGGTGCTGGCCGACGCCGCAGCGGAGAAGTTCGGCGGTGACTCGGTGCAGGAGATGGCAAGGAACCTGGACGGCTACCTGAAGGCGCTGGTGGTCCGATGACTGGCAGACCGGTGGCGATCCTGATCGGCCCGCCTGGCGCCGGCAAGACCACGGTCGGCGAGCTGCTCGCGAAAAGGCTCGGCGTCGGGTTCCTCGACACCGACGCCGCGATCGAGGCGGTGGCGGGCAAGCCGGTCAGCGACATCTTCATCGAGGACGGCGAGCCAGCCTTCCGCGCGCTCGAGCGGTCGGCAGCGGCAGCGGCCATCGGTGAGCACGACGGCGTGCTCTGCATCGGCGGCGGCGGCGTGCTCGACGCCGGCACCCAGGCCCTGCTGGCCGGTCAGCAGGTGGTGTACCTGGAGACCGGGTTTGCCGAGCTGGCCAAGCGGGTCGGCATGGACCGGCCGCGCCCGCTGCTGGCCGGCAACCCGCGCGGCCAGCTCAAGTCGCTGCTCGAGCAGCGGCTGCCGGTCTATCAGCGGCTCGCGGCGGTCACCGTGAGCACCGACGGCAGGAGCCCGGAAGAGGTCGCCGACGAGGTCGCCGGCGCGATCGGTGACTCGTGAGCGACACTGCGGGAGGTTCTGCGGGGTCGTCAGCCCGGGTCGACACGGGTGCCGGTTTCTGGGGGCCTGCCCCCAGAACCAGCGCCACCAGGATTGCGGTCGGCGGGGAGCAGCCCTATGACGTGGTCGTCGGCTCCGGGCTGCTGGCTGAGCTGCCCGCGCTGGCCGGGCCGGCGGCCAGCAGGGTCCTGGTCGTGCACGCGCCAGGCCAGGCGGGGCTGGCCTGGCAGGCCTGCGCGGCGCTGGCCGCGGCAGGCCTGCAGCCGCACGCGCACGAGGTGCCGGACGGCGAGCCGGCCAAGGAGATCGGCGTCGCCGCGCGGCTCTGGTCGCGGCTGGCGGAGATCGAACTCGGCCGCCGTGACCTCATCGTCGGACTCGGCGGCGGCGCGGTGACCGACCTGACGGGATTCGTCGCCGCGACCTGGCTGCGCGGGGTCCGCGTCGTGCTGGTCCCGACCACGCTGCTCGCGGTCGCCGACGCCGC
>JASHQL010000159.1 GCA_030039155.1 Streptosporangiaceae bacterium
TCCATGTGCGCGTAGAACGTGTCGCCGGTGAACGCGGCGAAGTGCTCGATGTCCTCGAGCGTCACTGTGCGCGGCCCGGCCACCACCGTGTCACCTGGCCGGAGCGAAGCCAGCGACTTGCGGAACGGGTGCCCGCCGTCGGCGTTACGCGCAGCGCCAGCCACCCAGCGACCGGTCACCGCGGCCAGCACCCGAGGCGATGCCTGCACCGCGGTGCGCTGCATGTAGTGCAGCACGCCGCGGATGCCGCCAAGCTCCTCGCCGCCGCCGGCCCGCCCAGGCCCGCCGTGCACCAGGTTCGGCAGCGGCGAGCCGTGCCCGGTGGACTCGGCCGCGTCATCGGCGTCGAGCACGAGCAGCCGCCCGTGCCACGGCGCGACCCCCAGCACCACCGCCCGCGCGAACGAAGCGTCGCCGGTCACCACCGAGCCGGCCAGGCTGCCGAGCCCGCGCGCGGCCAGCGAGATGACGTGCGCGGTGCTGTCGTAGCCGAGCACGGTCGCGACCGGGCCGAACGCCTCGATCTCATGCGGCTCGGCCCGCCCGGCGTCGTCACAGCGAAGCAGCAGCGGCGAGATGAACGCGCCGCGCTCGGCATCAGCGCCGGTCACCGCGACGTGCGAGGGATCGCCGAACACCAGCCGCCCCGCGCCAGCCAGCGCCTTGACCGACCTGCGCACTTCTTCGCGCTGCTCCTGGCTGGCCAGCGCGCCCATCGTGACCTCGGGCGAGGCCGGGCTGCCGACAACCACCCCGCTGAGCCGCGCGCTGATCGCATCGGTGACCGCCTCGACCATCGGGACGGGAACGAGTACCCGCCTGATGGCTGTGCATTTCTGCCCGGCCTTGACCGTCATCTCGGTCACGACCTGCTGCACATAGCGGTCGAACTCGGCGCTGCCTGCCGCCGCATCTGGGCCGAGGATCGAGCAGTTCAGCGAGTCGGCCTCGGCGTTGAAGCGGACCGACCTGGCGACCACGGCAGGGTGCGCGCGCAGCTTCCGCGCGGTGGCCGCCGATCCGGTGAACGACACCAGGTCGTGCTCGCCCAGCTGGTCGAGCAGGTCGCCGGCGGCACCGCAGATCAGCTGGACCGAGCCAGCAGGCAGCAGGCCGGAGTCGACGAGCAGCTCGACCAGCCTTGCGGTCAGGTAGGCGGTCTGGCTGGCCGGCTTGATCAGGCTCGGCACGCCCGCCAGGAACGCGGGCGCCAGCTTCTCCAGCGGCCCCCACACGGGGAAGTTGAACGCGTTGATCTGCACCGCGACGCCGTGCAGCGAGGTCAGGATGTGCTGGCCGAGGAACTGGCCGCCGCGGCCGAGCGGCTCGGCCTGGCCCTCCAGGTACACGGTGTCGTTCGGCAGCTCACGCCGGCCGCGGCTGGCGTAGCTGAGCAGTACCCCGATGCCGCCGTCCACGTCGAACTTGGCGTCGGCCAGGGTGGCGCCGGTCCTGGCCGACAGCGCGTACAGCTCGTCCCGGTGCTCGCGCAGCATCGACCCGGCCGCCTTCAGCAGCGCGGCCCGCTGGTGGAAGGTCAGCTCGCGCAGCGCCGGGCCGCCGCGGCTGCGGCCGTAGCCGAGGGCGGCGGCGAAGTCGACGCCGTCCGAGGAAACCCTGGCGACCTCCTCGCCGGTGACCGCGTCCAGCATCGGGCGGCCGTCGCCGTCCGGGCTGATCCAGCTCCCGGCGACGTAGCTGCGCAGCACCGTCATCGCGTGCTCCTCGGTCCCGTCGGTCCATAAACTGACCGGTCGTTCGGTACGTTATCTTGTCCGCATGCGCAGCGCACCTGCGGCCGGGACCGCCGCACCGCGCCGCGGGCGGCCGGGCTACGACCTGGAGTCGCTGCTCGCGGTGGCCGTGACGGTGTTCAACGAGCGCGGCTACGACGGCACCAGCATGGAGGACCTGTCCAAGCGCCTCGGCATCTCCAAGTCCTCGATCTACTACCACGTCGACGCCAAGGAAGACCTGCTGCGGATGGCGCTCGACCGCGCGCTCGACGGCCTGTTCGGGGTGGCCGACCAGGTGACCTCGCTCGAGGTGCCCGCGATCGAGCGGCTTGAGCTGCTGGTACGCGGCAGCGTCAGGGTGCTTGCCGAGCGGCTGCCGTACGTGACGCTGCTGCTGCGGGCCCGCGGCAACACCAGCACCCAGCGCCGCGCGCTGGCCCGCAGGCGGCAGTTCGACCAGCTCGTCGCCGACCTGGTGGCAGAGGCAGAGCGCGCCGGTGACATCAGGCCTGACGTGGATCCGGCGATCACCGCGCGGCTGCTGTTCGGCATGGTCAACTCGCTGGCCGAGTGGTACCGCCCGGCGGCTCGGCCGCCGGGCGGCGGCGCCGACCGCGTCGACGGGCTCGCCGATGCCGTCTGCGCCGTTGCGTTCGACGGCCTCCGGGTGGCGCGCTAGCGCTAGCTGAGCTCGGCCAGCAGCGGGCGGAGCCGGTCAGCGAACATCGACGGCAGCTCAAGCGGCGCGGTATGCCCGCCGGGGAACTCGGCGAACGGCACGTCGAGTAGCTGCGCAAGCAGCTGGCTGGTCCGCTTGCCGGCCTCGTCGGTGCTCGCGCCTGCCGCGATCGCCATCGGCACGCCGCCGCGCTTGATCTCGGCGATGGCCGGCCGGTAGCCGATAAACGGCCTGACCTCCCAGTTGATCATGTACTCCCAGTTACGGCTGACCCGCCGCAGCATGTCAAGATGCGGCCCGGGCGGCACGAACATGTCCGGATCGAGCATCGCCTGCACCACCATCGGATGCCGTTCCAGGCCGCCGATCGTGGCCTGGAACAGCGCGAACGCCTCCCGCCAGCCCGCTGCTTGCCTGACCCGCTCGATCTCCTCGTACGGCGCGAGCTGCGCGGCGGCATCGGGCAGGATCAGCGGCACCGGCGGCTCGTGCGCGATCGCGGCGGTCAGCCGCTCCGGATGCCAGGCGGCCAGGTCGAGCGTGATCGTGGCGCCGCCGCTGTTGCCGAACACGGCGGCAGACAGGAAGCCGTTCGCGCCGAGCACGGCCAGCGCGTCGCTGCTCTGCTGGCTCAGCTCCAGCGGCGCTGGCGGGCCAGGCAGCGGGCTGCGCGAGTTACCACGCCGGTCATAGCTCAGCACCGTGTGGCCGTCGGCCAGCTGGTCGGCCATCGCCGCGTAGTACCCGGCGTCGCCACCGCCGCCAGTGATCAGCAGCAGCGGCGGGCCTTCACCTCGCCGCTCGAAGTACAACTCGGCGCCGTCTGCGTGTGCGGTCCCGGTGATCGGCTGGTTCGTCATCGCTCTCACTTGCTGTGTGGTCAGCCGTCGCCGCTGCCCACGGCAGCGACGTCGGCCTGCTCGGCGGCGGTCAGCTCCTCGGCCACGGCAAGCGCCGCGACGTTCGACCTGACCTGCTCGGGCGTGGTGGCGCCAAACAAGACGGCGGCGACCGACGGGTTGTTCAGCGCGAACGCCATCGCCAGGTGCGCGGGATCTCGCCCGAGCCGGCTGCCGACCGCTGCCAGTTCGCTGCCCGCCGCCGCCGCGTCGAGCACCCAGGACTTGTCGAACATGGCCGCCGCCCGCCCGGCGCTCCTGTCGCGCGCGTACTTGCCGGTCAGCAGGCCGCCGGCCAGCGTGTACGAGGCGACGATCGCGACCTGCCTGCGCGCGACCAGCTTGCTCATCTCCGCATCCTCGACCACCTCGCGGCGGACCAGGCTGTACGGCGGCTGAGTGGCAACCGGGCCAGGCAGGCCGGACCGGTCGGCGATCTGCCAGGCCCGCTCCATCAGCCCCGGCGGCCAGTTCAGCGTGCCCCAGGCTCGCGCCCGGCCGGACTCGATCAGCGAGCTGATCATCCCGATCGCGTCCGCAAGCGGCACTGCTGCCGGCGGCGGCTCAGAATAGATCAGGTCCACGTCGTCGAAACCCATCCGGCCAAGCGACGCGTCGAGTTCCTGGGCAGGCGACTGCTGCGGCCAGAACTCCCACCACAGTTTGTTGGAAACGACGGTCTGTCCGCGATGCCAGCCCGCGGCGCGGAACAGCTCGCCGAAGATCACCTCGGAGTAGCCGGTGCTGACCGGCGCCCTGCCGGTCTCGTCGTTGTAGCGCGCGTCATCGAGGAAGGTGATGCCGGCGTCCATCGCGGCGCGCATGACCAGCACGCCCTGCTCCTTGCTGATCCGGTCATAGGTGCGCCAAGAGCCGAGCGCCAGCCTGCTGACCACGATGCCGCTGCCGCCGAGCGGCACAGTCCTCATCGCGCTCCTGCCCTTTGCAGCTATTGTCCTTTGCTGGCATATCCCGCTGCCCAACGATATTGTCCGTCGGTCCGGCTAGCGGGAAGGGAGCGGCCGATGGTGACGCCGCATTACCTCGGCTACTTCAGCGCGGCAGCGACCGCCGCTGCCGCGCTCATCGGCCTGCTGTTCGTCGCGGTCTCGCTGCGCGATGACGACATCTTCGGCGAGCACGCGCTGCCTGGCAACGAGGCGCTCGCGATCTCGGCGTTCACCGGGCTGGTGAACGCGTTCTTCGTGGCGCTGATCGCGCTGATTCCGCAGACCGACCTCGGCTATCCGGCCGCGGTGATGGGCGTGATCAGCGTGTCATCCCTGATCTCGCTGCACCGGAGGCTGCCGGCGACCACCGGGCGGGTCGGCTCGACCGTGCTGAGCTACCTGGCATACGGGACTCAGCTCGTGGTCGCCGCGATCCTGATCCTGCATCCTCATGACGAAAGTCAGCTGAACAACATGACCTACATCCTGATTGCCTCGATGGCAGCCGCCCTGCAGCGCGCCTGGATGCTGGTCAGGCGCAAGCGTCCAGCAGACTGAGCTGCATGATTCTCGATGAGCTTGGCGTCCCGATCGTGCTGGCGCCGCTGGCGGGCGGGCCGGCCACGCCGGCCCTGGCCGCCGCGGTCAGCAACGCCGGCGGCCTCGGCTTCCTGGCGGCCGGCTACCTGACAGCGGCAGCGCTCGGCGAGCAGATCGCCGCGGCAACCAAGCTCACCGGCAGGCCGCTCGGGGTCAACGTGTTCGTACCTGGCCCGCCCGCGACCGCCGCCGCCATCGCTGACTACGCGGCCGAACTGGCCGGCGAGGCACACGCGGCGAGCACCGAGCTTGGCGAGCCCCGATATGACGACGATGACTGGGACTCCAAGCTCGCGCTGCTCGAGTCGGCCGCTCCCGCGGTGTGCTCGTTCACGTTCGGCTGCCCGGACGCGGCAGTCATCGCCAGGCTCCGCACGGCAGGCAGCGAGGTCTGGGTCACCGTCACCAGGCCGGCCGAGGCGGAGCGCGCCGCAACGGCGGGCGCCGACGCGCTGGTGCTGCAGGGCGCCGAGGCCGGCGGGCACCGGGCCAGCTTCACCGACGACCCGGCGGACGACCTGGCCGACGGCATCGGGCTGCTCTCCCTGCTCCAGCTCGTCCGGGCGCGCGTCGACCTGCCGCTGGTCGCCGCGGGCGGGATCGGCACCGGCGCGGCCATCGCCACCGTGCTGGCGGCCGGCGCGTCCGCCGCCCAGCTCGGCACCGCGTTCCTGCGCAGCCCTGAGGCGGGTACCGCCGCGGTGCATCGCAAGGCGCTCGACGCAGACACCGCGACCGCGATGACCCGCGCGTTCACCGGCCGGCTGGCCCGCGGCATCAGGAACAGCTTCATCGATGCGCACAGCGCGACCGTCCCCGCCGCCTATCCGCAGGTGCATTACCTGACCGCGCCGTTGCGCGGGGCCGGCCGCAAGACCGGCAACCCGGACCTGGTCAACCTCTGGGCCGGCCAGGCGCACGAACTCGGCACGGCCCGGCCGGCCGCCGAGCTGGTCGCGAAGCTCGCCGCCGAGGCACGGGCCGCGCTGCGCCAGGCGGCCGGCCGCTGGCCGGGTTAGCGCCCCTCGTCCTGCAGCGCAGCGGCGGTCGCCAGCGCGAAGTCGGAGACCCAGCCGCAGTCGCGCCGCTCGTTGACCGAGAACCACACCCGGCCGTTCAGTTCGGTCAGCTCGAGGGTGCCAGGCCGGTTCGGGTACGACAGGTGGTAGTGGTGGCTGCCTGGGCGCTTTGCCAGCTCTCCCGCCGACCGGACCGCAAGGCCCTGACGCAGGCAAGCCTCGAGTGCCTGCTCGACGGTCGCTGGCACCGGCACCTCGATCATGGCTGCGTGCCAGGCGAGGCCTCGCCGGGCCGGCCGGGCAGGATGTGCTCGACGATCAGGCGGTCGGCGTCCCTGGGCAGGTAGGGCATGGGAGCTGACCAGTCGGCCGCGGCGGCAGGCAAGTCCGGCTCGGCTTGCGAGCCGTGCAGCACCGGCTGCGGCCAGTCAGCGGCGGGTGCCGTCGGCCAGGTCGGTGCCGCAGGCGCCCAGTCTGAACCAGATCCAGGCCAGTCCTGAGCTGACGCGAAGTAGCCGGGCGCCGGGCCGCCAGCGGTCCAGTCGGCGCCGTCGGCAGGCCAGTCAAGCGGTGGCAGCCAGTCAGCATCGGGCTCCGCAGCCGGTATCCAGTCCGGCACCGGCTGCGGCCAGGCTGCCGCCTGAGCCCAGTCCGCGGCCGGCTGTGCCCAGTCGGCCCGCTGTTCTGCGCCTGGCAGCTCCTGCGGCTCAGCGGTCACCGCGTGCTCTCGCACCCAGCAGGCGCGGACATACTTGCCGAGCCTGCCGTCGGCAAGCAGGCTGGCGCCCCACCGCGTCGGCTGCAGCAGCCCGGTCACGCAGGTGACCTCGCCGTCCGCGGCAACCCCGAACCCCGCGTCGCCGTACTCGGCGGCGCCAACCTGGACCAGGAAGAAGCACGCGCGCCGCACCGCCGATCGCAGCAGCGGCAGGAACGCGCCGCCGGTCGGGTAGTCGCGCAGCAGCCACGCCGCCACATCCTGCTCGGTGCGGCCCTGACTGCCGACCAGCCTGCCCCGGTCCATGCCGAACGCGCTCATGATCTCGACAGCGAGCTCGGCTAAGTCGAGCCCGGTGAGCCGGTCGATCTCGGCCCTGACGGCCTCATCCTCGATGGCGCGTTCATCGGCATGATGCGGCATGAATCAGACGCTAACAGCCCGTTCCGGTCGTCGGCAGGCAGTACCCGCATCCCCGATCATGGTCATGGACAATGGCAGCGAACAAGCCACGAGAGGACCGAGGGTGAGCAGCAGCGACGACCTGTTTGCGGTCGACGGCAAGGTGGCGGTCGTGACCGGCGGCTCTCGCGGCATCGGCGCGATGATCGCGTCCGGCCTGGTGCGGGCCGGCTGCCGTGTCTACATCACCGCCCGCAAGAAGGAAGCGTGTGACGCCAAGGCGGCAGAGCTGTCCGAATTCGGGGAATGTGTCTCGGTGCCGGTGAACCTCGCCGAGCCCGACGGCCTCGCCGCGTTCGTCAGCTACCTCGGCGGGCACGAGGACCGGCTGCACATCCTGGTCAACAACGCGGGCGCTACCTGGGGCGCGCCGCTCGAGCAGTACCCGCTTGATGCGTTCGACAAGCTGTGGAACATCAACGTCAAGGCGCTGTTCCAGCTCACCGTGCAGTGCCTGCCGCTGCTGCGGGCCGCGGCCAGCCAGCAGGACCCGGCCAGGGTCATCAACATCGGGTCCATCGACGGGCTCAGCGTGCCCAGCATGGACAGCTTCGCCTACAGCACGACGAAGGCCGGCGTGCACATGCTGACCAGGCACCTGGCCAGCAAGCTGGCCGCCGACTCGATCACCGTGAACGCCATAGCGCCGGGACCGTTCGAGAGCAAGATGATGGCGTTCGCGCTGGACGACCCGGTGCTGCGCCCGGCGATCGAGGCCAGCGTGCCGATGGGCAGGATCGGCGACCCGGACGACGTGGCGGGCGCCGCGATCTTCCTCGCCGCACGGGCGGGCCGGTACGTCACCGGCACGGTGCTGCCGGTCGACGGCGGCATCACCGCGGTCAGGGGGTGACTGATCAGTGAAGACACGGCCAAACATGCGGGTCCCGCTGCCCGGCCGCACCGCTGGACGTGCTGGGATAGGTACGGCATGTGCAGGCCGGGAAACCTGAAGCCGGGGAGATGACATGGCCGTGACGCCGCTGCGGGAGCGCAAGGCGTGGCAGGCGCTGCAGCAGCAGCACGGGCAGCTGGCCGGGCGGCACCTGCGCGAGCTGTTTGCCGAGGATCCGCAGCGCGGAGAGCGGCTCGTCGCCGAGGCGGCCGGGCTGTACCTTGACTACTCCAAGAACCTGGTCACCGACGAGACCATGCGGTTGCTCGTCGAGCTGGCGACCGAGTCAGGCCTGGCCGAGCACAGGGACGCGATGTTCGCCGGCCAGCACATCAACGTCTCCGAGGACCGCGCGGTGCTGCACGTCGCGCTGCGCATGCCGGCCGGCACCTCGCTGATGGTGGACGGCGAGGACGTGGTGGCGCAGGTGCACGAGGTGCTCGGCCGGATGCGTGAGTTCGCCGGCCGGGTGCGCTCTGGTGACTGGAAGGGGCAGACGGGCAAGCGGATACGCAACGTCATCAACGTGGGCATCGGCGGCTCGGACCTCGGCCCGGTGATGGCCTACGAGGCGCTGCGCTACTACAGCGACCGGGACATGACGTTCAGGTTCGTGTCGAACGTGGACTCCACCGACTTCGTCGAGGCGACCAGGGACCTGGCCGCCGACGAGACACTGTTCATCATCTCGTCCAAGACGTTCGGCACGCTGGAGACGCTGACCAACGCCACCTCGGCGCGTGCCTGGGTGGCCGGCCAGCTCGGCGAGGAAGCGGTGGCCAAGCACTTCGTCGCGGTCTCCACCAACGCCGAGCGGGTGGCCGAGTTCGGCATCGACACGGCGAACATGTTCGGCTTCTGGGACTGGGTCGGCGGCCGGTACTCGATGGACTCGGCGATCGGCCTGTCCACCATGGTGGCGATCGGCCCGGACAACTTCGACGAGATGCTGGCCGGCTTCCACGAGATGGACGAGCACTTCCGCACCGCGCCGCTGGCGGCGAACTTGCCGGTGCTGATGGGCATGCTGTGCGTCTGGTACGGCTGCTTCTTCGACGCGCAGACCGTCGGCGTGATGCCGTACGACCAGTACCTCAAGCGCTTCCCGGCCTACCTGCAGCAGCTCACCATGGAGTCGAACGGCAAGCACGTTACGCTGTCCGGCGGCCAGGTCGACTACCAGACCGGCGCGGTGTTCTGGGGCGAACCAGGCACGAACGGCCAGCACAGCTTCTACCAGCTCATCCACCAGGGCACCAAGCTGATCCCGGTCGACCTCATCGGCTTCGGCAAGACGCTCAACCCGCTGCGCGACCACCACGACATCTTGTCCTCCAACGTGTTCGCGCAGGCGCAGGCGCTGGCGTTCGGCAAGACCGAGGCAGAGGTGCGGGCCGAGGGCACGCCGGAGAACGTGGTCCCGCACCGGGTGATGCAGGGCAACCGGCCGACAAACGTGCTGCTCGCCGAGGTGCTCACGCCAAGGCTGCTCGGCACGCTGGTCGCCCTCTATGAGCACAGCGTGTTTACCCAGGGCGTGATCTGGGACATTGACTCCTTTGACCAGTGGGGCGTCGAGCTCGGCAAGGTCCTTGCCAAGCAGATCGTGCCCGAGCTGGAGAGCAAGCAGGAGCCGGCGCTGGCACACGACTCGTCAACCAACGCGCTGATCCGCCGGTACAGATCGCTGAAGAACTGAGAAGGGGGCTCTGCCAGCATGCCAACAGACTCGCCGATGCAGCTTGGCATGATCGGGCTTGGCCGGATGGGCGCCAACCTGGTCAGGCGGCTGATGCGGGACGGCCACAGCTGCGTCGTCTTCGACGTCAGCCAGCACGCGGTGCAGCAGCTTGCGGACGAGGGCGCCACCGGCGCCGGCAGCATCACCGATTTCGTCTCGAAGCTCAGCAAGCCACGGGCAATCTGGATCATGGTGCCGGCCGGCGTGGTGCAGCCGACCATCGACCAGCTGCGGCCGCTGCTGGACGCCGGCGACATCCTGATCGACGGCGGGAACTCCTACTATCGCGATGACATCGACCGGGCCAGGCAGCTCAAGGCCGACGGCATTCACTACGTCGACTGCGGCACCAGCGGCGGGGTGTGGGGGCTTGACCGCGGCTACTGCCTGATGATCGGCGGTGCGGACGGGCCGGTCGAGCACCTGGACCCGCTGTTCAAGACCATCGCGCCTGGCGAGGGCAGCGCCGAGCCCACGCCGAGCCGGACCAGGCAGGGCGGCACCGCGCCCGATGGCTACCTGCACTGCGGGCCGAGCGGCGCCGGGCACTTCGTCAAGATGGTGCACAACGGTGTCGAGTACGGCATGATGTCCGCGATCGGCGAGGGCCTGAGCATCATCAAGCACGCCAACGAGGGACTGCAGAAGCAAGAGGTGGACGCCGAGACCGCCCCGCTGCGCGATCCAGAGGCGTACGAGTACAACATCGACGTCGCCGAGGTCGCCGAGCTCTGGCGGCGCGGCTCCGTGGTCGGCTCCTGGCTGGTCGACCTGGTCGCCGACGCGTTCGCCAGGTCACCAGACCTCGACGACTTCGCCGGCCGGGTGTCCGACTCGGGCGAGGGCAGGTGGACAGTGACGGCTGCGATCGAAACCGGCGTGCCGGCCTCGGTGATCACCGCAGCCCTCTACGAGCGGTTCGAGTCCCGCGGCAACGGCGACTTCACCGACAAGATCCTCTCCGCGATGCGGTCGGAATTCGGCGGGCACGCGGAGAAGAAGTCCTGATCCGGCGGCACTCGTCGGAAGGGGGCGGCTGTGACCGATTCAGGCATCAGGCTGCTGCTGGCCGATGTGGACGGCACCCTGGTCACCAACGACAAGAAGCTCACCGACCGCGCCGTGCAAGCGGTGCATGACCTGCACGATGCCGGCGTCAGGTTCGCGATCACCAGCGGTCGCCCGCCGATGGGCATGGCCATGCTGATCGAGCCGCTGGACATCAGGACGCCGATCGCCGCGTTCAACGGCGGGCTGCTCGTGGACCGGAACATGTCCGTGATCGAGCAGCGGGTGCTGCCCGAGGACCTGGTCAGCCCGGTGGCCAGCCTCATGCAGTCGTTCGCGCTCGACGTCTGGGTGTACCGCGGCGCCGACTGGTACGTGCCCAAGGCAGACGGCCCGCACGTAGCCAGAGAGTCGTGGACTGTCAAGTTCGAGCCGAAGATCATGGCTGACGGGCTCGACGGGCTCACCCGCGGGGTGGCCAAGCTGGTCGGCGTCAGCGACGACCTCGATGCCGTCGCCAGAGCCTCCACCGCGGCGCACGACCAGTTCGGCGACCATGTCACCGCGGCCAGATCGCAGCCCTACTACCTGGACGTGACGCACCCGGACGCGAACAAGGGCGCGGTGGCGCGCTACCTGTCGGCCAGGTACGACATCCCGCCCGAGGCGATGGCGACCATCGGCGACATGCCCAACGACGTGCTCATGTTCGCCCACTCAGGGCTGAGCATCGCGATGGGCAACGCCAGCTCCGAGGTCCAGCGCGCCGCCAGGCGGGTCACCACAAGCAACGAGGAGGAGGGCTTCGCCAATGCCGTGCAGCGCTTCATCCTCAGACAGCGCTGAGCATGGCCGACGCGCACGCGGCTGAGCCACCGGGCCGGGGCGAGCAAGACACCGCCGGCCTGGCCGGCTCGGAACCGGACCCGAGGTTCACGTTCGCGAACGAGCGCACGTTCCTTGCCTGGAGCAGGACGGCGCTCGCGCTCGTGGTGGCCGGGCTGGCAATCGTGCAGTTGCTGCCGCCGTTTCCCGGCGTGCCGCTCGGCCGGCACGTGCTTGGCGTGCCGCTGATCGTGCTCGGCGCGGTGATCGCGATCGCCAGCTACCTGGAGTGGGTGCGCAGCCAGCGCGCGCTCCGGCTCGGCCAGCCGCTGCCCAGGTCCATCCTGCCCGGCGTGCTGGCCGGCACCGTCGCCTGCGTCGCGGTGGCCGCCGGCATCGTGCTGCTGTTGTCTGCGCTGCGGTAGCCGGGTGGCCAGGACCTGGCACCAAGGTGCCGAAGGCGCGCAGGACGCCGACCCGGAGGACGCCGACCCCGGCCTGGCCAGGGAGCGCACGGCGCTGGCCTGGACCAGGACCGCGATCTCGGTCGCCGCGGTCGGCGGCGCGATCCTGAAGAGCCACCCGGTGCCAGGCGCGATCGTGCTGGCGATGAGCCCGGTGGTCTGGGTGCTCGGCCGGATCCCTGGCCGGTCAGCCCCCGGCACCGCCAAGCCGGAGCGGCTGCTCGCGATCACCGTCACGATCGTGGTGGTGTGCTGCGTCGCGCTGGCGCTGTCCTTCACCATCACGCACGGTCCCGGCATCCGCTGAGCGCCGTGTCGGTGCGGGCGGCCGACTCCGCAGCCTGGCCGTGGTCACCGAGCCTCCGGTCACCCGCACCGAGAGCACCGGGGTCTCGCCGAGCAGCACGGCGTACTCGCCCACGGTCAGCTCCGGATACACCGCGGCGTAGCTGGTGCCGGCCGGGGTGTGCCGCGGCCGCACGCACGAGTGCGTGCGGCCGCCCCCCGGCCGGCTGATCTCGATCTCGGCGCCATCGAGCTCGGCAGGCGTCTGCAGCACCAGGGCGCCCACGCCGGGGCCGAGCTCGAGCAGCACGGTCCCGCTGCCTGACGGGCCGAAGGCCTGCTCGGTCATCTGCCTGGCCTCACGCCGGGTGGTAGTACCCGGCATACGGGATGCCGAGGTACGGGAATTCGTCCAGGTAGCCGCGGCCGACCGAGGACGGGGTCAGCCCGTCGGTGACCTCGCTCGCCGCCGCATCCGGGGTGTAGCTGGGGTCGACCAGCGGATAGGTGAGGCCGGCGATCGCCCGCACCTCGATCGTGACCACGTCGTCGAAGACGCGCCGGCCGTTCGGGAAGCCCGCCAGGTCGCCGCCGAGCACGCCCAGGATGTTCGGGCTCGACGACGGCGGGATCGAGGTGTTCAGCCTGAGCATGTCGGCCTGCACCGAGCCGGTGAAGGTGGTGAACGTCGAGTTGACCACCCCGGCCGGGATCCCGGTCAGCAGGATCGCCTCCAGGTCGGTCCTGGCCGCGTTGCCGAGCTTGGCCAGGTTGGGGAAGACGCCCGGGTACAGCACCGGCAGCAGGCCGGCCAGTTCCGGGTTGGCGACGTACTGGGCGAACTGCTTGTCGTGCGCCGGCACCTGCATGTTCCAGTAGTCCTTCTTGCCCAGCGGGATCACTACCTCGTTGATCAGCGGGTTCCCAAGCCGCGATACCTGCGTGAACGGCCCGCTGTGCGTCTGCGCACCGTCCGGGCTGAGGATCGTCGCCCGCTGACGGCTGGCCGTGGTCCACACGCCGATGACCGGGCGGCCGGACGCGGTGACCGACGAGATCGGCAGCTGCAGCGCGATCGAGTGCACGTTCAGGTACTTGGTGGTGTTGACGCCAGGCTCGTTGCTGAACCCGTCGGCCTTGGCGAACACCTGGAGTGCCTGGAACGGCCGCAGGTCACCGAGGTCGAAGATCGAGCCGAGGTCCACGTAGAAGCCATCGGCTCGCTGGCCGGCGAACACCCTGCTGCCGTCGGCCAGCGTGTGGATCGCCGGAGCGCCCAGGTTGGCCTCGTAGTGCGGCGTGGACAGCGGGCCGATGTTGCACGGCGGGCAGGCAAGGCCGCTGCCAAGGTGGTGCGTCCCCTTGCTGTCGATCCTGGTCACCGAGTAGGTCTGCCTGCGGTTCCAGTTCTGGCTGGTCAGCGAGGTGATCGGCCCGGTGTTGTAGAGGAACGAGTCGGGGTCTGTCAGCTCGGAGGTGAACCTGAACTGGTAGGAGATGTCAGGCTCGGCGTGCCCCTGGGTATCAATGTGGATCTGGTAAAGCACGTCGTCACCGAATTCATAGAAATTCGGTCCGCCTGCCGGGCCTTCGAGCGGAACGTAGTTAGCGATCAGCGTGACGGCATCTGGCTTGTCGGGGCTGACGAACGCGTAGACGTCGGTACTGTCGGCGACCGGGTCCTTGGAGATCTCCGGAGCCTCACGATGCGATGACATCAGTTGCCTCTCAGGGTTGCGTTCTTGTCGTCAGTTTCAGCGGCTGGCGCGGGCCAGCCGATTGGCCAGGTCCCGGTCATGGATGCGGGTGTGGCTGGTGCCGCTGAACAGGTCGATCTCGCCGGTGCGCAGGTCGCGGACGTGCACCACGACGCTGTCGGCGGACTGATCGGCGGTACCTGCCTGGTCGCGGTGTCCGGCCGCAGGGCGCCTGGTGGCAGCCATCGCCGCGGCGGCCGGCCCGCCGAGCAGCGCTGCGCCGG